>NZ_JBHXEG010000009.1:37919-151625 GCF_042724935.1 Kitasatospora sp. NPDC127060 | reverse complement strand
GGGGCGCCGGGGGCGGGGGCCGGGGGCGGGGTTGGTGGGGGCTTTGCTGCTGGTGGCCTGTTCTGCCCCCGTTGGGGGGGGGTGGGGGGGGGGGGGCCCGGCCGCATGGGCCGGGCCCGCCGGGAGGGCTGAGGGCGAATCAGCGGCTGGTGGCGGTGGGCGCCTCGGCGGCCAGGACCCACGGGCCGTCGGTGATCGGCCGGGCGGTGGCGGCGTCCTCGGCCGGGGCCCGGTCGTCGGCGTGGAAGGGGTGCAGCAGCGGAACGCCCTGGTGCCAGCGGTCGTAGTGGCGCCAGGTGAAGCCGAGGGGGTTGTACTGCTCGCCCTCGGGCAGGTAGGCGGCCTCCAGGTCGTACGCGCGGCCGTCGGCGGGGTCGGTCCAGTGGGTGGTGCCGATCTCTGTCTCCGGCACGCGGTGGCCGTCGGCGTCGATCCGGCGGTCCATCCAGGAGACGCGGCACAGGTAGCCGGGGTGGTCCCAGGAGTTGGGGTGCGGGGCGCCGGGGTGGTGGATGTCGATGTGGACGAGCAGGTCCGACAGCGGGTCGCGGCCGCGCAGGTCCGCGCGAACCAGGTGGGCCCGGCCCGCTTCGACGGGCAGGACGTAGCGGTCGCCGGGGGTTGCGCTGCCGGTGGCGTTGGCGATCCAGCCGCGGAGCGTGGCGTAGACGCGGCCGTCCTGGTCGGGGGCGGCCTCGGTGACCTCCCAGTCGGCGAGGACGAGCTCTTTGCCGTCGGCGAAGGCGAGGGTGGCGTGCTCGGTGCCGGCGATGCGGTGGCCGGCGTGGTTCCAGGGCTGCACGGGTTGGTCTCCTCGTACGGGGTGAAGGACGGCGGCCGCCGCCGGGTGCTGGTGGGCTCCGGGACCTGCGGGCCGGGGCTCGATGCCGTCGGGGTGGTCGTCGTCCCCGGCGGCGAGGTCGTCGAAGAGGACCGGCGGCGGGCAGGCGCTGCACCGGTCCTCGAACGCCGGGTTCGCGGCCCACCAGCAGCCGCCCGGGCACGGGTCGTCCTCCGTGCAGCCGCAGTGCACGCACCGAGCCTGCGCCGGATCGGCGAAGGCCTCGACGAGGGCGGTGAGCAGCTGGCGGAACGGCCCGGGGACGGGGTTGACGAGGGTGACCTGCCAGGCGTCCTGCGCGGCGGCGACGGCCTGCTCCCCCGCGCCCTTCCACAGGAAGCGGACATCCTCGGGCGGCATCCAGTCGCCGAACCGAGTCCAGGGCTCGCCGTTGACGGTGGTGACGACGATGCCCGGCGGCCTCGGCCGGTCGGCGGTGTCGGGGCGGTGCTCGACGTAGAGCAGCCCGTGCTGCACAGCCGCCCGGCGCAGGGCGTGGAGCACATCCTGGTCGGCGGTGAACCCGGAGACGGCCTCGTGCTGGGCCCACCAGTCCCGGTAGCGGTCGGTCCCGAGCAGACCGGGCTGGCTGCACTCGGTGACGAAGCCGCCGCGGTTGCACAGGGCCAGGGCGCGCACCAGGCCGGGGGTGTGGGTGGTCTCCTCGTCCGGGCCGAAGTTCGGCCCGTACCCGGGGTGGGAGGCGATGGTGCCCTCCAGCCACTGGGCCGTCAGCTCGCCGAGGTCGGCCAGGGAGGTGGTGGCGCGCCAGGCGGAGCGGTCGGCGCGCGACATGAACAGGTGCTGCTTGAACATAGCGGTCAGGCCGCCGTCCGCAGGGCGCGCCCATCGAGGCACGGCTCGCAGTGCTGGGGCTGCGGCGTCACGACGCCGTCCAGCCACAGGTGCTCGGGGCAGAAGTGCTCCCCGCAGCCGTCCACGGCGCTGTCGTCGTCGGTGCTGCCGCACCGGCTGGCCGGGCCGGGCTCGATCTCGGCGCCGCAGCCGCCGTCGGCGCAGATGGTGACGGCGTCGGCGGCCGGGTCCTGGTCGGCCAGGGCGGACTCGGCGCGTTCGAGGGTGATGAAGGCGAGGGTGCTTCCCACGGTGTCCTCCTGGGTGTCCGTGTCGGCCGGTCGGCCGGCAACGCCCCCGGGGAGCACACCGCCCGCCCGGCTGGTGCGCGGGGCGGGCGGTGCGGGCCGGGTGCGAAGCCGGACGGCCGGTCAGCGCAGGTGCTGGCCGGCCAGGAAGAGCAGGAGCCCGATGGGCCCGAAGATGCCGAGCAGGTCGACGAAACGCATGGCGGGCTCTCCCTCAGCCGTTGTGGTTGGTGATCGACCCGCGCCACCCGGCGGACTGGCGGCCGATGGTGGTGATGTGGGTGCGGGGACGGTGCACGAGGGCCAGCACGGTGCCGGTCGCGGAGGCCCCCTCGCCGCTGGCCGTCGTGGAGGGCGTGGTGCCGGACGCCCCGGTGGTGACGGAGCGGAGCTTGCCGAGCAGGGCGGCCACGCCGAGCACGACGGCGCCGACGAGGACCGCGGCCCACTTCAGGAGTTCGCCGATCTTGTCGGCGTGCGGGGCGACCTCGGCGACGGCGGCGCCGAGCACCCACACCGTCCCGCTGGCCGCCAGCGAGGCGAGGGAGCCGTAGACGATGTACTGGCGTACCGCCTGCGGCAGGCCCGGGTCGGCGGCCGACGCGGCTGCGGGGGCCATGCCCTCGACGGCCTGGCGGTGGGCGGCCCGGCGCGCTTCGGCGGCGTCCAGGTAGGCGGTCACGTCGAAAACGGGCACGGCTTCGGCCTGGCCGTCGATGAGCGCGGGCACGAACGCGGCGTCGTCGCGGTCCCGGCCCACCGCCATGGCGACGATCCGTCCGTCCATGTGCGCGGCCGCGTAGCCGGGTTCCAGGAGGATGACCTGGGCCGGGTCGAGGGGCCTGCTGCTCTCGGGGCTGCTGTTGGGGGTGGACACGGAGAACTCCTTAGGAGGCGAATCGAGGGGATGGGGGTCGCCGGGGCGGGGCCCTGGGCCGGAGCGGTGAAGGGCTCGGCGGGGCCCCGCCTCGGCGGGGACAGCTGGTCCGGACGTCCGGTCAGATCAAGGCGTCGCGCCGGGCATCGGCGGCCAGGTCCGGAAGAGTTCGCCCTGTTCGACGAAGGGCTGGGTGAGCAGGCCGGTGCCCGGCAGTGCCTGCTCGCCGTCGATGGCGGGGCCGCCGGCCAGCAGCTCGATGAGGCTGCCGTCGCGCATCGAGCGGCCCAGCGCTCCCGACGCCCACCTGCCCGGCCTGTCCACCGTGCGCAGGTGCAGGCCGCCGAGCGCGGCCCATCGGGCGATCGTCTCCAAGTGCGCCTGGATCCGCTTGTCCTGCTCCAGGAGGCCGGTCACGCCGACCAGGGTGAGGGTGGCCAGCTTCCGCTCGGCCGTCGGCCGGTACTCCTCGTACCCGGCCCCGGACAGGCCCTTGTGCCAGCGGTCCAGGACCAGCGCGCTCGCCTCGGCCACCAGCTCGGCGGCGCGGGCCACGGTGTCGGCGCGGTGCGTCAGCGGGCGGTTCGCGATGTGGGTGCCGTCCAGGTCCACCACCCACGACTCCACCAGGCCGGAGGCCTCCTCGGCGTCCCACAGCGTGTCAAGCAGCGCACCGATCCCGCTGCCGGGGCGGCCCGTGATGGCGGCGCAGACCGGGCCCTCGGGGCTGAACAGTTCCAGGGTGGCGTCGCTGCCGTCGGCATGGCGGCCGATCGCGACGGTGCCCTCCTTGGTGTCGAGCAGGGTCGCGGTGCTCGGCCGGTTCGGCATGGTCCGCAGGGCGGCGAGCTGGGCGGCAGCGGGCTGCTGGGATTCCACGTGCTTGTCCTTCCAGGGAATGGCGCAGGGCGCGGCAGCCGTGCTGCTGCGCCCTGCGGGGTGCTCGGTTGTCGGTGCCGGAGGGAGGTGCCCCACGCTCCGGCCCGCCCGGTGGCGGTGGTCAGGAAGCGAGGTTGGTGAAGAAGGAGGTGACGGAGTGGAGCGCGTTGTCGATGGAGGGCGCCATGGCGGTCTGGGCCAGGCAGAAGCCGAGCACGGTGAACACGGCGGCCCGCCAGTACGCCACGTGGTGGCGCCAGAGCTGGAAGGCGGCGACGGCGCCGGTGACGGCGACGAGGGAGACGGAGACGATCGCGGGTGAACTCCAGGACGGTCGGGACGGCGCTGCCCGAGCAGCGGCCCGGGTGGCCGGAGTTGGGGTTGCGGCGGGCCGCAGGGCGGCATGCTGGTGGCGGGCCGCACGTCGCGGCCGGCAACCACTTGGAGGGCCTCGCGGTGGCGCACCTGCACTACACCTGCTGGAACTGCGGCGCGGACTGCGTGGTCGACGGCGACTACTGCGACTGCTGCGAGGAGATCGAGGTGCCAGCGGTGTGGGACTGCTGGGACTGCGGGGCGCAGAACGAGACCCCCGAGGACTGACCGCCCCCAGGCCTGGCCTGGCCGGGCCTGGGGGCTGCCCGCCGTTCGCGGACAGCCCCCAGGGCGTTTCAGACCCGCAGCTTCTGGATGGCGGCCAGGGCGTCCTTCGGGTTGGTGATGTTGCTGCGCCCGGCCGGCTTGCCCGCGCCCGCCTTGTTGCCGCCCTTGCGCTTGGGCGTGGGTTCGTCGTCCTCCCAGTCGTCCTCGTCGTCCGGCTCGTCGCCGAACTCGCCCGGCCGGGGAGGCTCGTTCCAGTCGAACCACAGCCCGCGCGCGTCGAGTTCGGCGATCTCGTGCGCGGTGAGGCCGAAGGCCTCCTCCGGGAAGAGCGGCGCGATGGGCTGGCTGAAGTCCATGAGGAGGGTGCGCAGGACTTCGGGCTTTCGGCCGGGCACGATCCAGCCGACGCCGCCGGTGTTGGAATCGGACGGGGGTTCGGCCTCGCCCTGCATGATCCGGTCGATTCGGCCCGCGTTCTCCTTCGAGAACGAGCGCGGCAGCGGGTCCGGGATGTCGTCGGCCGCCACCCCGAGGGTCTTGAACATGTCGAGGATCTTCTTCGGCGCGACCTTCAGCACGATCGGGATGCAGTTCTCGCGGATGTTCTCCAACAACAGCTGCGTGAAGCCGTCCTGGACGTAGATGGACTGGCCGGCCGGGGTCTCGCCGATCGCGTACTTGCGGCCCTTCACTGAGATGGCCTCGCCCAGGTCCATGATCTCCGCGCCGTACTCGCCGTCCGCAGCCGCGGAGAGGAACTCGTCCCAGAAGGCAGCGAGCGGCCGGTAGGGGCAGCCCGGGAGCCACGGGTCCCAGTCGTGGACCTTGCCGTCCGCCCACAGCATCTCGCCGCGGATCTCCATGAGCGCGACCAGCGCCCGCATCGCGCGCACCATGTACAGCGCTCCGACGCCGTACCGGTCGCAGTGCACGCCCAGCGCCGTGGTCTTCTCGTCGGGTGCCTCGGTGACCACCCAGCAGATAGCGCCCCAGTTAGCGTTCGCGCACACCGCTAGCGCCATCAGCTGAGTCTTGCCGCCGCCCGAGGGAGCCACGGCCAGGCCGTGCGCCATGCCGCGGTCGGTGTGTACCCGGCCCCGGGCCGGCTGACCGTTCGCCAGGAAGCCGGTGGTGTACCAGCCGTTGGCATCCGGGGTCAGCAGCTCGCGGGTGGCCGGGTAGACCTTCGCGAGCGGGGAGACGTCCCACACCGTGACCAGGACCTGGCGCCCGTCGAAATCGACGAACACCCGGCCCTCCTCATAGGTGGTGCCGAACGCCCTGGCCAGCGCCGCGTGGTCGACACGCGGCTCGCCGATGGAGTCGGGCAATTTCGCGCGCCAGTAGGTCACTCCCCGGTCGTCCTTGCGGATCCTGTTCGTGTAGCGGGAGCCGGGGATCGCCACCTCGCCGATCCCGTCCTCCCACCACTCCTCGATGGTCGGCTTGGTGCGGCGCCGACGCTGCTCGTCGGGGATCACCTGAGCCTCCTGCCAGCCGGGACCGGCCTGGCGGCCCGCCAGCTGGGTGGTCTCCACGAAGCGCACGTCCGCCTCGTGGACGCCGAATGCGGCGGCGACGTCCGCCTCGCGCAGGCCGCTGATCGGGCGCCCCACCTCGTTGGCCCGCAGCAGGACCGTGAAGTCGTCGTGGGTGCCGGGGTGCGGCTTGGCGAAGACCACGTGGGTGCGGGCCGGGTCGCCGGCCTGCTTCCAGAGCTTGCGCACGCCCCGAGTGAAGTCGTCCGCGCCGTCGTCAGCGACGGGCTCGGGGGTCGGCTCCGGGGCGGTGGTGAGCACCATCGGCTCCGAGGCGGCGGCGATGGCGCGGCGACGGCGCTTGCGGTAGCGGCCGGTGCTCCTGGCGACCGGCGCCCAGGCGCAGCACAGCAGGGTCCAGCCGGCCGTCATCGCGATACCCCAGCCCCAGCCGGGGGTGTGGTGCGCGGCGTAGTCGACGCCGGCGGCCAGGGTCAGCGGCGACAGCCGCACCAGCCAGCGGCCGGCGCTGTCCTTCTCGGTGCACACGACGACGATGCTGGCGCCGATGCCGATGCCTCCGGCCGCGAGAACGGAGAGGCTGACGGGGTGGTGGGAGGGAAGGTGCGGGGCCGCCCCGAGGAAGGGGGCGGCCGCCAGGTACAGGGATCGTTCCAGGTTGACGGCGAGTGCCACCGGGGAGGTCCTTTCGCGCAAAGAACAGGGTGGGCACGACGCATTCGGCGTGCCCACCCTCGGGGGAAGGGGATGCGGACTGGCTACCGTCGGAGGAAGTCCGGCTTGGGGGTGCGCCACTTGCGGCCCTTGCGCACGCGGTGCAGCGCGGCGTAGTGCCGGGCGTGGGCGCGTTTGGCCGCGACGGCGGACTTCTGCGCCTGCTGGGCGGAGCGCAGCATCGCGCGGACGGCCTGGGCTGCCTCGGCCTGGGCCGTGGCGACCTCCTGGGTCATCGCTACGAACACGTCGTCGAGTTCGGCGTCCGCGATGTTCGACGCGAGGTTGGAGGCCTCGGTGGCGGTGGCCTTTGCCCTGCGGTCCAGGCCCTCCAGGTGGGTGTTGGCGGCGGCCATCGCCTCGATCACCACTTGCAGCTTGTGCTGGACGGCATCGAAGGAGTGGTCGCTGTCGCCGGCCACGGGCACCCGCCGGCGGACCTTGCGGCGTGGCCGGGAGTCCTGCCGGGGCACGACCGTTGTCTCGGGCACCGCCGCGGGCGCCGGGACCACGGTCGTGCTCGCGGGGGCGACGGCGGTTCCGGGGGCGGGCGTGGCAGGCAGGTTGCTGGCCTGCTCGCTCATGTTCTTGTCCCCTTTCTTTATGTGTCTAGTTGTGGTGGACGGCTGCGGAAGCCTCGTCGAGGCCGCCCTCGTCCATCGCGTCCAGGTCCTCGCCGTAGACCTTGGCGACCGACTCGGCGGCGAGCACGGCCACCGTCGAGGCCTTCTCGCAGACCTGCGCCAGGCGGTCGGCCTCGCGTGAGGTCGTGGCGGCGAAGTCCGCCAGGTCCGCGATCAGGTTGGTCACCTTCCGGTCGATGTTGTGGCTGCCGACCAGGTCGGAGCTCATCTCCCGCAGCACACGGGCCAGGGCCCTGAGCTGTGCGATGGCTTCCTGGACCATCAGGTAGTCGGTCGAGGCGTTGACCGCGATGTTTGCCATCGCGGTCAGGTACTCGCCAAAGGTGACCTCGGTGCGGTGCTGGCGGGCCGTCCGCTGGCGCCCCACGGTGCGGGCCCGGGTACGGGCTGCGGGCCGGGCCTCCCCCGACGGCTCGGGGCCGGGCTCGGGTTTGGGGGCAGCCGGCGCCTTGACCGGCTCGTCGTCGTCTTCCACGATCTCCGCGTCCGGGATGTTGTCGTCCTCGTCTTCCGCCGCGCCCTGCTGGCCTGGCCTCCACTCGTAGGCCGGCATGGGCTCCGGCTCCGGGTCCGGGTCCGGGTCCGGGTCCTGCTGGCCGGGCGGGGGCTGGCCCGTCTTGTCGTGCAGGTCCTTCAGGAAGCTGATCCACTCGTTGCCGGTCGTGTCCCCTGGCGCGGTGGCTTCCTCGGCCTTGGCCGTGTCCTCCGGTCTGGGCTCGGGTTCCGGCGTCGGCACGGTCTCGGGTGCCACATCGGGACCGGCGCTGGCGGCCGCAGCTTCCTCGGGAATCTCCTTGTCCTTCGAGCCCTTGGTCAGATCGACCTTCAACGACGGGTCGTCGACCTTCAACGAAGGGTCGTCCGGCTTCAGCGACGCGTCGTCCGGCTTCACGCCCGCGTTGTCGGCCTTCACCGCCGGATCGTCGGGCTTCACCTCGGGCTCGTCCGGCTTCACGCCCGCGTCGTCGGCCTTCACCGCCGGATCGTCGGGCTTCACCTCGGGCTCGTCCGGCTTCACCGGCGCCTTGTCGCCGCCGTCCTTGCCGTCAGCGCGATCACGGCGACGCTTCAGCTCCTGGGCGACGAGGCCGACGAGCGTCTGCGGGGTACCTCCGTCCTTCTCCGCGTCCTGGCGCGCCTTGCGCTCGGCCGCCTTCTGCTCCCGCCGCGCGTTGCGCTGGTCCCGCTTGTCGTCCACGACCCGCTGCCGGTTCGCCCGGCCCTGCGCGCGGTCCGCGGTGCGGTCGGCCAGGTCGGCATCCTGCCGTGTGCTGCGGCGCTGCTCACGGGCTCGGGTGCGCTCGGCCCGGCTGCTGGTGGCCGGTCCCGCGCCGCTGCGGTCAGCCGCGCTGCCACCGCCTCCGCCCCGGCCTCCACCAGAGCCGCTCTGGCGGCCGTTCCCGCCTCCGGACGCCTGAGACCTGCCGGGGCCGCTGGAGCCGCCAGAGGAGCCTCCAGGGCCCTTCCTGGTGCCGTCGGAGTTCCGGTCACGGTCGCCGGTTCGCTGCGACCCGCCATTCGGCCGGCTCTGGTCCCGGCTGCCGCCGGTGCTGCGGTTCGTGGAACCGCCGCCTGCGCCGCCCGGGGGCCGGCTGGTCGGCCCGCTCCCCCCGCCGGGACCGCCGGGGCCTCGGCTGGTCGGCCCGCCTCCTCCCCCAGAGCCGCCCGGCCCCCGGTTGGTCGGGCCGCCCGGGCCGCGCTGCGAACCCTTGCCCAGCCCCTTGCCGGAATCCGAGCCGCTGCCGATCGCAGCGCCCTTTCCCCGCGCCGACACCAGCGCGGTGCGGGCGTCGACGTGCGCCTTCTGCAATTCGTTGTGCTGCGCCATCAGCGACATTTCGCGTTCGGTCTGCGCATTGAGGCGCGACACCTTGTCCGCGACCTGCGCCTCCCGGATTGGAGCGTGTTCCTCCCGGTTCTCGCGGACGCGGTCGACGTGGAATTGCAGCCAATCGGAGACGACTTCTGCGAGAGAACGCCGCTCGTAGTATTCGCCGGAATCCTCGTATTCGCCTTCCTCTTCGGATTCGGCGTACTCGTCAGCGGTTGCGGTCCGGGCGGGAATTCCCTCGGATCGAAGAAATGAAGCCGGGTCCGGAAAATCGGGGACCGCCGGGATTTCCGGCGCGACCTCGCGCTCTTCCTGCTCCTCGGCGCTGTCCGCGTAACGCGGAATCCGCGGCGCGGCGTAGGGCTTGTCGCCGCCCGGGAAGGTGATCACCCGCCCGCTGGGGTCATCGTCGGACACTGCTCGCTCCCTTCGGGGGCTGAGAGGGGGTTGACAGAGGGTGGGGTCCTCGTGCACGCGTGCACGCGTGCACGCGTGCACGCGATACGCGCGCGAGGCCCCGCCGGCGGTCGACGGGGCCCTCGCGGTGACGCATGGTTACTTCGGGGGGAACTGGGCGGTGACGTCCCTCGCGTAGAGCTGGAGGTCGTCCCAGACGCGGGGATCGCCGGCCGCCCGCCGCTGCATCGCGGTCAGGAACAGCCGGCACACCATCGCCCAGCCCAGCCAGACATCGGCCCGGCCGGATTTGGATTCCTGGGCCAGCCATTTGCGCGTGATGCGCAGCCAGTTCTCGGCGGTCCCTTTGTCGTCGCCGCGCTTCTCGATCGCCTCGGCTTCGCCGCTGACGTAGAAGTTCCGCTGGTTCAGCTGGCGGCGTTCGACGCTGGTCTGTGGTCGGTTCATGCGGACTTCCTGTCGCGCAGCTCGCGCAGATCGTGAATCGACCGGGGATCAGCGTAGCCGGTTTTCATCGGCGGGGGAACCTGTTCGGCCGTCTTGTTGACCGGAAGGGTCTTCGGAGTGCGCTTGCTCGCCTTTTCCAGCGCCTTTGCCGCACGCTGGGCGGGCAGTGCTGCAACCTTTTCGTCGTGATTGCGGCGCCGGAAATTGACCTTTTCCGCCGCCGCGACAGCGCTTTCGATCGATCGGATGAGGTTGCGTAGCTGGCGCTCGGTGGGCCAGGCCCGCGCCCGGGCGTCCCAGGGCCGGTCGCCTTCGACGTGGGTTCCACGCAGCTCGATCTGGGTCTCCTGGGCCAGCAGGCTCAACGTGGAGACGAGCCCGAGCAGGCGGCTCTGGATGTCGCCGACGTAGCCGGCGAAGGCCTCGGGGCTGCGGGCCACGGCCCGCATGGACTCGCGGCTCTCGTTGGTGGTCATGGTTCCTCCGGGGAGTTGCGCTGGTGCGGTCTCGGCGGGGCCGTGACCTGGGGGGTTTCGCGACCCGGGCTCCGGCCGGTCGGCCGGGTCGTGGGCGGTGCTCGGCGCCTCAGCGCCTTCGCCGGTCACCAGGGCGACGGGCGCGTCCTGGTGGCCGGCGGAGAGGCCGGGATCCAGTCGTGCAGGGGCCTGTCAGCCCTCCAGGGGCTCGTCCTGCTCCGGGGTGGCGTAGGCGGCCCAGAACAGGCCTCGCAGGGCGCTGTCGGGGTTCTCCAGGTGCTCCTTGGCCAGGGCCCGGCGGGTGGAGGCCGTCCCGGTGGAACGGCAGCCGATCTCGGCCACGATCAGCTCGTTAGTCACCGTGCTCTCGTCCTCGGCGGCGACGAGCAGCGCCATGATCCGCAGCACGTCGAACTCGACCTGGCCCAGGCGGGCCTTGGCGGCGGCCCCGGCCACGCGCGCCCGGCCTTCAGTGGCGCGGAGCTCGGCTTCAAGGGCCCGCTCGTTGTCGGCGGCCGACTGGGCGCGAAGCGCTTCAGCTTCGGCCTGCGCCTTCTCGGCGTCGCGCTCGATTTCAGCGGCGGTGCGGGCACCTTCAGCGGCGGCGGTGCGGGCTTCAACCGCCTTGCGGGCGGCTTCAGCGGCGGCCAACTCGTTCTGCTTCGCCGTCAGGAGCTCCTCCGAGTCGGCCAGCCGGCCCAGCGCCCCGATGCGGGCCGCGTGGGCAGCGGCTTCAAGCTCGATCTGCTGGGTCTGCTGGGCGGCCTCGGCCTCCAGGCGCCGGTTCTCCATCTCGGCCTTGAGCTGCGCCTTCTTGCGATCGAGCTCGGCCTCGAAGCGCCGTTTGGCGGTCGCGTCGTTGATGGCGTCGATCTCGGCGGCTGCCTCGTCTTGAAGGCGCTGCAGCTGGGCTTGACGCTCCGCCACCTTCTTCTGAAGGTCGATCGTCCGCAGTTGAAGCTCGTTGTCGATCTCGGCCTTCGTCGCGATCTCGGCCTGCTGCAACCGGCCGTTCGCGCGGATCTCAGCGGCCTGTGCTTGAAGGCGCGCCTCACGGATTTGAAGATCCGCCTCGATCTGTTGAACCTCGGCCTCAGACCGTTGAAGGGCCATCCGGCCGTTCCGGGCCAGGGTCTTGAGTTCCTCCTCAAAGGGGATTGCCAAGGCCGCGTCGACACTGAAGCCAGCCTTCGCCATCTTGAAGGGCAGCAGCTCGTCCGGCGTCGCCTTGGTCTCCCAGTCCCTGCCGTGCTCCTGGCGCAGGCGCTCCTCGTACACCTTGAGCTCGTGGGCCATGGCGACGACGACGCCGTAGGGCTTGTTCCACAGCGCCATCCGGCGCGAGTGGTGGGCGGTCTTGAAGGGCGAGAGGATCCAGTGCTTGAGCGGAGGCGCCCCAAGGTCGGCAGCGCCGTGGAGCAGCTTGTTGCGGCGGGCGATGTAGTGGCGGGCCGCCTCGACGGAGGCGATGTAGAGGATGGGGATGACGCCGTGCATCGCGGCGGCGAGCGGGTCCTTGGTGATCGGGCCGGACGCCGCCGCGTTGAAGGCGATGGTCGCCAGGGTCAGGCCCATGGCGAGCCAGCGCAGCAGCGGGAACTTCACCCGCTTGTGGAGCAGGTAGAGGTCGATGGCCTGGAGCGCGACGATGCCGGCGTCGATGCCGATGGGGAAGGCGTAGGAGAAGAGGCCGAAGTGCTTGCGCAGCGCCAGGTCGCGCAGGGTGCCGTAGGAGCCGGTGAAGCCGATCGCGGCGACCACCGCGCCCATGGCCACCGCGCCCTTGGCCAGGGCGCCCGGGAAGCCGTCCGAGTCATCCTGCCAGTCGTCGGGCTCGGGCTGGATGTCGTCGGGCTCATACACAGGTTCGTCGTGCGGGTCGAACGGGGGCTCGTGGATCGGGTTCGGCTGGGTGGGCAGGAGGCGCGGGGAGTGGCCGTTCGCCTTCTCGATGGTGACGGTCACGCCGTCTGCTCCTTCCGGAGGGGAATGGGGGCGGGCGCTCGGAGGAGCGCTCGTTGGGGGGAGTGGTCGCCGCTGGAGACGGGGACCGGGTCCAGGCGGTGGAGCAGGTCGTCCAGGGCCTTCGACCGGGCGGCCAGGCGCGCCTCGGCGGCGGCCGCCTCGGCCTGGAGCTCGCGGGCGGCCTCGGCCCAGTCGGACCGGGGAACGGCGGGCAGGTAAACCGGGTCGAGGCAGTCGTAGGCCTCTGCGGTCTCGGCGGTCTCGGCGGCCTCGGCCGGGCTGAGCCGGTCTCCGGGCTCGTAGACATCGGGCTCGGGCCGGAGGAGCTGCCCCCGGGCCCATACCGCCGCGGTGGTCAGCAGCAGCACGGCCAGGAGCACGAGCGCGGTCGGTGCGGGCATGGATGCCTCCGCAGGGTGAGCGGCCGGGCTTTCCGGCTCCCCGTCACCGCCCGACGCCGACCCCCTTGGTGAGGGGGCGCGGCGGGCGGATCAGGCAACCGACAGATCCGGTGCCTCGCGTGGTGCGAGCCGGCGGTGACGGCTGGATCGGGTCAGGACCTGGTGGCCGGGGCGCTGGTCAGGATCTCGACCGCGGCGTTCACGGCCTCGGCCCAGGCCTCCAGGTCCTTGGGCTCGCGCGTGGCCATGCGGGCGTCGTAGTTGTTGGTGAGGTCCCCAAGGACCGCCACGGCGGTGGGGACGATCTCGACCGGGTACCGGAAGGCGGCCTCGGTCAGGAGCGTCAGCAGCATGCGGACGCCGGTGTTGATCGCGGCGGCCTGCACGCGGACCCACTGCTCGTCGGCCGCCTCGGCAACCGGGCTGCGCAGCGTCATCGCGGTGCGCAGCCGGGTCGACTCGGCCAGCTTCAGGGCGAGTCCCGCGAGCATGTGGCGGGCCTTGGCGTCCTTCACCTTCCCGTTGAGGATCACGGTCTCGCCGATGGTCAAGCCGCCCAGGCGGTCGCGCAGCTTGGCGTCGGTCTCGCGCTCGGCGGTCTCGCGGCCGGCACGGACGGTGTGCCAGGTGGTGCGGTTCTCGTCGTCGTCGAGCCAGCGGCCGAGTCGGCGCAGGTCGGCGATCGGGTCGTTGGTCTCCAGGTGCTCCTGGAGCCACTGGGGAAGGGGCACGGTCTCGGGTCCTCTCGGTGTACGGGTGGGTGGTCAGGCGGTGCGGGCGCGGTTGCGGGCCGCCCGGCGCTTCATCGCCCGGCGCTCGTTCTCGCTCATGCCGCCCCACACGCCGGCGTCCTGGCCGGTCTCCAGGGCCCACTGGAGGCACTGCTCCATCACCGGGCAGCGGCCGCGGCACACGGCCTTGGCCTCCTCGATCTGGAGCAGGGCCGGCCCGGTGTTCCCGATCGGGAAGAACAGCTCCGGGTCCTCTTCTCGACACGAAGCGCGGTGTCGCCATGCCATGGCGAACTCCTTTCTCACAGCTGGAGGTTGGTCAGCTCCGGGCGGGGGCCGACGTCGTGGCGGCCAGGGCCAGGTCCAGGGCGTCGGCCCAGGCCCGCAGCGCGGCGGGCGAGGGGGCGTTGCGCGGGGCCTGGTAGCCGGGGGCCAGAGCGGCGAGGGTGTGCTGCACGGCGAGCACCACCTGGGCGGGCGCCGCGAAGTCCCGCTGGCCGAGGGCGCGCAGCAGCAGGCCGGTCAGCGTGCAGATCCGGGCGACGGGCTCGGCCGTCGCGGCGGTGGCGTCGAGTGCCTCGGGGCGGCGGACGGTGGCGGTGATCCGCACCCGGCTCCGCTCGGCGAAGTCCTCGACCAGGGCGGCAAGCTCCACACGCTCCCGGGCCAGCTTCACCGTCGCCTGGAGCTCGGCCAGCTCCTGGCCGGGCGCCGAGGGGTTGGAGAAGACGAAGGTGGTACGGGCGATCGAGGCGTCGACCTGCTCGTCCAGCCGACGGCACCGGGCCTCGTACCAGATCACCCGGTTCGCCGGGTCGTTCAACCAGGCCAGTAGGCCGCCGAGCGCCGTCGACGGGACGAGGCCGGGGGCCTGCCGAGCCTGGATCCTCAGGGCCTCGCGCTGACGGAGGTCCCGCTTGTAGGCCTCCTCGCGCTGCGCCCCCTCTTCGGCGTCTGCGGGGCGGCCAGTCGCCGGGAGGAGCTGCTGGGCGGTGGTCTGGTTGCCGGTCACTTGGCACAGTCCTTCTTGTCCGCGCTGCTCTTCTCGGTCTTCTTGGTGCCGGTGCCGCCGCCACCGAGGTAGCTGCGGCACACCAGGTGCTGGTGCACGGTGTTCTCCAGGAAGGGGAAGGGCCGGGCCGAGAGGTCCGGCGGGTCGGTCAGGCCGCGATCTGCGGGTCGGCCTGGTGGCGGACCGGCGGCCAGGGGTGGAGCGGGGTGGTCGGCGCGGGCAGCCGGGCGGGCTGCGCCACTGCGCCGGCCGGGCTGCCGTCGGGGTAGCGGCCCGAGCGGCGGCAGATGAACCGCGGGCCGTTCTGGAAGGGGGAGAACTGCGGAACCAGCTCCTTCTCGGCGTGGGTGCGCCGGTCGGGGTCGGTTCCGCCATCGCCGTGGTTCGTGGTCTTCTTCGCGCCGACCTTGGGGCTGGGCGCCTTGTTGCTGGCCACGGGGCCTCCTGGTGGGTCTTGGTGGAGGGGGCCGGTTCGGTCCCGGAACTCCCCATCACCCCCGGACCCCGCCCGCTGCTCAGGTGAGCGGGGGCAGGTGCCGGGGGATCAGGGCAACAACGGGCTGCTGATTGCGCCCAGCCGTCACGCGATCGCGACGCCGGGCGCGCCCGCCGGTAGGGCGGGACTGGCCGGCCTGACGAGGCCGGCGACCGGGTGAGCATCAGATCCGCCTGCTCACCGACGACGGGGCAACAGCGCGCGGGCGGGTGGCACGCCGAAGGGCGTGTTCTCCAGAGCCGGACCGCTTGGCAGACGCGCCGGGACCGGGTAGTTCGGTCCCGTGTTGCCGACGGCATTTCCCTGCCGTCCGGGGGGGCGATCTGTCTCATCTCGCCCTCACGTTCAGGACCCGCTGCTCCCCCGCGCCCGAGAGCGCCGTGCCTGCCAGCACGAGAGGGAGCAGCTGCGGTGCTGGCCGGGCGCGGTTCTACTCCCCGGAGGGGGCAATCCGCGCCAGGCCGCGGCCGCCGCTTACGCGGCGGTCCTGCTATGCACATGACACACTATGGAGTTCTCAAGTAACGAGTGCTCACGGATTCGACCCTTCCGAGGAAGCCTCCGAGCACGGGACAGACCTACGGCGAGCCACCGTCAGACCACACGGAGTGATCACTTGATGGCGGAGCGAAGTCCTAGCCAGGTCCCCAACCCCCGCGCCCGCCAGGCGGGTTGTTCACGGGGCATGGGCAGTCGCTAGAGCTGCTGCACAGAAGGAGAGGTCAGACCTTGCGGATCTCGGCGGGCGGCACCGTGACGCCCCGCCTCCGCGCACGCCTGTCCGCCTTGGACGCCGGCTGCGCCTCCCTGAGGACGCCGACCCGGTCGATCGAGACGTCGTGCCGAACGACCGCGCCCTTCTCGATCCGCCCGAAGGCGAGGAAGCGCTTGTCGTTCACGCGGTGCCCTCGGGCTGCGTCACGCCCTTCAGCCTGTCGGCTGCGGACTTCGCGGCACCCTTGGCCATGCGGGCGGCCAGCTTGGCGACCAGCAGGGCGAGCCGCGCGTCCGAGTCATTCCCGCTCACGCCGCCACCTGCCCGTCAGCGTCGACCCGGACGGTCACGGCGAGCCGGCCCGCGCGGGTGGTCTTGGTGACGGTGGTGATGTCGCCCTCGACCCGGACGTCCCCGGTCTCCAGGGCGCAGACGATGGACTCGAAGCAGTCGGCGGTGACGGTCCCGAGGTCCAGGCCGCCGACGGCACCGACCAGCACGGCGCTGGTCGGGAACTCGACGATGTCGAAGGGGCGGACCTCGGCGAGCTCCTCCGGGGACATGTCGTCCGAGAGGGCCTCCGACTCCGCAGGGGAGGCCGGCGCGGCGTGGAGGTTCAGCACCGGCGCGACGGCCAGGGCGGTGTTCGTGGGGTCGGTGTAGTTGGGCGGGCTGGCCTGCGGCATGATGCTCACGGCGAGTTACTCCCTCAGTAGCGTTGAGGTCGAGGCGATCGCCATCGGTGCGGCTGGCGAGCCGCACCAGCTGCGGGTCCAGGAGTGCGAATCCTGGACCCGCAGTGTCGTTTCCGGGGTGCGAACTCCGGTCCTGACACGGCGATCTGGTGTGCCACCAGCGGCTTCCCGGGTTGCGAGGCCGTTCCGCTTGGCGACGAGACAACAATGACACACCATCAGCAGAAGAGTCAACGCTATTGCGGCATAGCTCGCTCGGAACGCAGCTATACAGGCTTAGCTGCGGGTGTGGTTCACTATGCCTTCCGATACTCACCAACCAGACGGACCTGAAGGGAGGCTTCAGATGCCCCTCAAGTGGGAGGTGCTGAAGGACGAGTTGGAGCAGCTGTGCGCCCAGCTCGGACCGGGCAGCGTTCTTCCGAGTACCGAGGAGCTGATCGCTCAAGGGCGCGGTTCTCGCTCGACGGTGTCGAGTGCATACCGCGAGCTCATGAACCTCGGGCTTGTTAGAGGGGTTCCGGGGACCGGCTACATCGTGCGCGACAGGAGAGTTGTCGCGATCCCCCTGAGCCGCTACGGCCAGGCCGGCGCTGACGGCTTGGGCCCTTGGGAACAGGCGACCAGGGCCCAGGGCATGAACGGGAAGATGGTTCTGATCGACGTCTCCTCCACGGAAGCAACGGTCAGTGTGGCGGCGAAGTTGGGCCTCTCCGAAGAGACCGGCTTCTACGTCATCCGTCGAACGAGACATGCCAAGATTGACAGTGAGGTGCTCCAGATTCAGCACGCCTGGTACCCCGCCGAAGTTGCTCGTCGATGCGGACTCGACCGCAAGGGGAAGGTTGAGGGCGGAGCGCTTCCGGCGCTGGCCAAGGGGTACCGCCTCGGGCTCGGCTCCGAGCGGGTCGGCTACCGGCGCGCGACCGATGCCGAGGTGAGCACTTTGAAGGTGGCACCAGGAGGCTTCGTGGCCCGAGTCGAACGGATGACCGTCGACGAGTCCGGCTTGCCGCTGGAGTTCCTCCAGATCGCCGCTGTGCCCGACAGGGTCGAGTTCGTCTACGACGGGCTCGACCTCTTGGGACTGCTCTAACCGGGAACCCCCGAAGGCGTCCTTCCAACGCTTGCGCATGCCGCCTCCCGACGTCGTCACGACCTGACGGCCGCTGCGGATCAAGCATGGCGAGGCGATGGAGGCACGGGGAGAACCTGCTGGGCCAGTGCCGGGCCAATAGTGGGCCAATAGTGGGCCAACCACGGCACACTCATCGTGGCGAATCGGGGAGGAGTGGAATCGTGAGCATCCGCGTCAGGTGCTGGACGGGCCGCGAGGTCCTGTGGTTGCAGCAGGCGCTGCGGATGTCGAACCGGGACCTTGCCGATCGCCTCGGGGTCTCACTGGCATCGGTGAAGAACTGGCGCAAGGGAGGCGAGGACTGGGTGTGCAATCCAGGGACCAGCCAACTGTTCGACCGAGCGGTTGAATTGATGAGCCCTGCCGAGCTCGCTGCCTTCCGGGCCCTCCTGGAGCAGGCCGGGACGGAGTTCGAGCTCGTCGGGCAACCTGTCACGCTGGCAGGCGACTTCTCCCTGACATCCCACCAGTTCATCCCACTGCATCTCGGCCCAATGGCGAACGCTCTCTTCGACAGGGGCGCTCTCGCCCCGCCCGGCCCGGCGGCCCTCGATCGCCGCCTGCTGAAGGTTCCTACAGGCAAGGGCCGCGATGGCAGCCTCTATGTCTACGCCTTCGGCGTCGCCGTCCTCCATGTACGCCAGCAGCTGCGCCTGAAGTCGGTAACCGACCTTGCCCTGTGGCGGTACCCGGCCTACGGGCAGAACCGCGCCTGGGCCCAGCAGGCCGTGTCCACCGTGGCCGCCGGCCTACTCGGTAGCGTGTCCGGGGTACCGCTGCCGGACTACGTGCTGTCGGTCTACGAGCTGCACCAGCACCCGTGGGACGGCGCGGTGCTGGACAGCGCACTTCAGCTCCTCGCGACGCCTGGAGTGCTGGTCGACCGCTCCGACGAAGACAACCCACTACCGCTGGGCATCGAGGAACAGCGGCTCGCCGCAGGCTGGAATGACCCGGACTCCATCGGGTTCAGCGGAGGGATGTCGCGAGGGGTAGCCAGTTGGTCAGGCGTGGCCTACCACCCCCACCCCGACGAACGAGCGCTGACGATCGACGACATCGTGGCGATGGAGCTCGACACCCAGGCCTTGTGGGCTCTTTCCACGCATCTGCTTGGCTCGGTCGAGGGCGAACGTGATCCGGCGATGCCGGAGCCCTTCGGGTGGCGCTGGCTACGTGGAGCGCACACCCGGCTGACTTCGGCCAGACCGAC
Organism: Kitasatospora sp. NPDC127060; assembly: GCF_042724935.1. Classification (NCBI taxonomy): domain Bacteria; kingdom Bacillati; phylum Actinomycetota; class Actinomycetes; order Kitasatosporales; family Streptomycetaceae; genus Kitasatospora; species Kitasatospora sp. NPDC127060. The sequence goes on along the minus strand of NZ_JBHXEG010000009.1, from coordinate 132,928 downwards.
GGAGACGGCCCAGCACCGCGCGATGCGGGCGGCCGTCATCGGGACGAGCGATCTTCCCGATCGCCTGCAACACGCCTGGACGGCACTGAAGGAGGCATCGTGAACACGGCGCCCGCCGCACTGCGGCTGGACTCGACCGTCCTGGTTGCCGTCGACGTGCAGGCCGGGTTCGTGAGGGATTCGAGCCGGCACGTCGTGCCGACGATTGCGCGGCTGATGGAGGCCTGGCAGTCCGCCGGTGGTGCAACCATCGTCGCCACCTTCGACAACCCGGTGGGCTCCCAGTACGAGCGGATCAGCGGCTGGACGAAACTCCGCTCACCGGAGGAACAGGCCCTGGCTACCGAGTTGGCTCCCCTCGCCGGCTCGGCACACCGGATCATGAAGACCACGTCCAGCCTGCTCAAGGCACCAGGTGCGTTGGAGCTCTTCCGGTCGAGAGGGTGGACGGACGTGCTGCTCTGTGGGATCGACACCGACAGCTGTGTCTACGACACCGCCGCCGACGCCTACCAGCACGGCATCACCCCGTGGCTGGTGATGGATGCCTGCGCGTCCTCAGGCGGCCCGGAGTACCACAACGCCGCAATCCTGCTGGCCGGCCGCAACTTCGGCCGCCGCCTGCTGCTCACCAGCACCGACGTCCACCACATGCTCTCCGAAGGAGGACTCCAATGACCCGCCCCGCCGCCCAGCTGCTCATCATCGGCGCCGGGCCCGCTGGCTGCCTGGCCGCCGCTACGGCGGCCAGCGTCGGCATGACCTCGCTCTTGATCGACCCAGCCCCCGTACCGGGCGGCTCACTCTGGCGCATCGGCCACCTCGCCAACTGGCCCGGCTTCCCAAACGGCCCGAGCTACGCCCGAGCGCTCGGCGAGCACCTGGCCGGCCTCGACGGGCAGTGCTCGTACGTGCAGGCGCAGGTGGTTCGAGTTGAAGCCAGGGAAGACGGTGTGCGTGCTGTCCTGTCCGACGACACCAGCGTGGCCGGCGAGCTGCTGATCGCAGCTACTGGCGTGCACACAGCGAAGGCCACCGAGGTCTCGTGGATCACCTGCACGGAGCTCTTCCCCCAGATCACCCACGCGTCACCCGCCGACCTCGGCGTTCGCACCGTCGTCCTGGTCGGGGACAGACCCCTGGGAACCTGGTTGCGGACCCATCCGGACGCTGACCTGAAACTGACGGTATGTCACTCACTTGGAGACACCTACAAGGTGGAGGAAGTGCGCACGGACCCGCGCGTCCACCTTCTTCCGGTTCAGGCAGTCTCGGTCATGGGCGCGGGGCCTTTCAAGGTGGACGTCCACCGCGCCGACGGGGCCCGGGAGACCTTGGAAGCCGACTCGGTGCTGACCAACATCGGCACGGTACCGGCCTGCCTTCCCGGCCTGGCCGTTGGTACAGACGGCTTCTGCCCGCCGGTAGCCCAGCATCCGCGGGTCATCACTGCGGGTGATCTGAGCGCCAGGGACGGCCAGCGGGTTGCCACCGCGGCCGGCAGGGGCGCAGACGCTGCGCTCACCCTGTACCACCGGTTCCGTCGGCAGGCGGTGTGATGAACGGTCAAGACCGACACACGTGCGTTCGCGGTGCAATGGCGTGGCCGCAGAGGGCTTCTGTGGGTTTAGGATCAGGTGCGGACCGTTACTGGTCTGGCGGGAGGTGGAAGCCCCGCCGGACGGTGAAGGTCGCAAAAAGTTAAGGCCCCGCAGCATCCGCGGCGGGTGGAAGATCCCGCCGGACTCGGTTGCCCGGGGCCGGTGAGCCAGGAGCTGTGTGGTAGCGGCTCGACTGGCTCGATAGCAGTACACCTATAGCTCTAGGAGGTGTGCGCTGTGGTTCAGCGTACCCGTTGGACGGCCCGAGGGTGCAACAGCGCCCGGCCGATGTCGCGCGGCATTGTGCCGCGCCCGGCTGCATTGGGCCCGTACAGGTCTGAGACGTCCCTGCTCAGCGGCGGCTTCCGCCTGGTGGGGTTCGCCCGTTCGTGTGTCGCCCGTGTTGAGGGCTTGATCCGTTCGGGTTCCGCTGCGCTCCGCGTCTTCAGGAGCGTGGTGTTCGCCGTGGCCGCCTCGGGCGGCCGGCTTGTGGGGGTGGGGATGACCTAGGCCTTCGGGGGCGGCGCCTCCGATCCGCTTGTCCTCCTGCCAGGGAGGTATTGCGGTAGCGCCGCCCGGGAGCTTCACCAGGTGCCAGCCGGTGTCGCGCCCAGATCGTCCTCGTTGAGGGACCGCCCTGCCAGGGGCCAGTCGCCTCGCACTTCATCGGTTCTCCAGAACCACTCCAGCCCAGCGAGGGGCCTTCGCGTTCCCTCCTGAGCTCAACTAGGAGAGCAAGGACATGATGCAGCACTGTGCTGCCCAAATCCAGTCCGGCATCCCCGAATGCCGACGAAACCGTCCGTTTTCGGCCTTCCCGGCCGTGCGGGCGTGTCGCGTTGTGCTCTCGGCGGCCCTTCGGGGCAGCCGATGAGCGCGAACGCGATCTTGGCGTCCCGTCCGCCCGTTGCCCGGCCTCGTCCGGCGGCGGGTCGCCGGTGGCTTCGTGCTGTCCCGAGCCAGCAGGATTCCCCCGAGGCGCTGCTGCTGGGCGAGCCGATGCGCCTTCGACTGGAGGCCGCGGTGCGGGGCCTGCTGGCGGACGAGTCGGTGGCCGGGCTGCCGGACGCGGCCCGGCTGGCCGCGGTCGTGCTGCTCGCCAGGGGCTCGGTGGAGTGGGGTGTGACCACGCTCTGGTCGGGTGAGCTCGCCCGGTGGCTGGGCGTCAGCGTGTCCATGGTCAGCCACAAGGTCCTCCCCCCGCTGCGGTCCAGGGGCGTGATCAAAACTCGCGAGCACGTGGACGAGGACGGCCACGTCGTCGCGCTGGACCTGCGCCTGGAACCGGTCGCGCGGGTGCGCCATGCCCGCGACCGGCGGCATCCCCTCGCCCTGAACCGTGACGAGCTGGCCACCCTGCTGCGGTTGTGTGAGGCGCTGTTCGGGCCCGGGTGGGAGCCGAAGGACAAGCCGGCGATCCCCCCAGGCCTGCTGGCCGAACGGGATCGGCGAGGACACGGGGCGGCGACCGACCGGCTCGCCCTGCTGCTGCTGGTCCTGTCGTGCCGGGAGAACGGCTGGCTCAAGCTGTGCTCGGGCTCGTTGAAGTCCCCGAAGTTGGGCCGCGGCGCGGCCACGCTGGCGCTGCTGTTGCGCGGCGGCAAGTCGAAGGTCTCCCCGGGGGTGGCCAGCAGGGTGCTGGGGCGGCTCCAGGCGGAGGGCCTGGTCGAGGTGGAGCTGGAGGACGGTGAGGGTGCGCCGACCGGCCGGGTGCGGCTGCTCCCGATTGCCGAGAAGCGCGCCGAGGTCCTGGCGGCGGCGAAGAAGCCGGCCTCCAGTGGTGCGACCCGCCGGGCGGGCACGCGGGTGGTACGGCCGGTGGAGCCGCCCGCCGCTGAGGCGTGCCCGAACTCGGAGGACTCCGTGCAGGCCCAGGCGGCCTCTTTGTCGGCTCCAGAGAGTGCCGACGGGGATCTTGGCCGTCCGCAGGTGCCCGCTGACGGTCCGGCAGGTCTGCGACCTGCGCAAATGGCGGGCAGCGAGGACGTTTCGGCCGATTCGGAGAGTGCCGACTTTCACGCTCGCCACGCTCTTGTTGCTGATGTTGATGGTTGTGCTGAGGAGGTGGATGGCGATTCCGGCGCTTGCGCCGTTGGGGTGACCCACCATCGGCCGGAGCGCGCGGGCCCGCGCGAGGACGCGGCGGCTCCCGAGGTGCCCGCGCTGCGGCTCGTCGGGGCCGCGGGCCCGCTTCGCGGGGAACAGCACCAACACGACGACCAGCACAACCACCAGGAGCAGCCCGAGGTCAGGGCGACGCCGATCGTCGCCCTGCCCCAAGACGCGGCGCTGGCCTGCGCCCTGGCCCCGGTGCAGGACCTCTGGCAGCGACTGGAGCGACCGTCGACCCGAGGATTCCTGCTGAAGTGCGTCCGGCGCGCTCTGGACGGCATCGCCGCGTGGACCGGGCCGACCGACGCCCCAGAGGTGCTCGCCGACCGGCTGCTCTTCCGGCTCAAGCGCCAGCGGCGCCAGGGCAACCCGCACATCGACGACGTCGTCGCGTGGATGCTGGAGCGCGGCCTGCCGCAGGAGCGGCAGTGCAAGCACCCGGCGTGCGACAACGGCGTTCGGCTGGACACCGACAAGGACTGCGTCACCTGCGACCTGAGGCTGGAGGACCGGCGCTCCACCCGGCGCGTCATCATCGGGCAGGTCGTCCGGCAACTGCCGTCCGCGACGTTCGAGCAGCGCCGGGAGGCGATCGAGGACGCGCTGCGCAGCCATGCCTTGGTACGGGCCGAGGCTCAGGCCGACGCCGCGCGCCGGGCGGCCGAGGCTCAGGCGCTGTGGGAGGCGCAGCGTCCGGAGCGGGAAGCGGCGGCTGCCGAGGCGGAGCGGGTCCGGCTGGCAGTTCCGTGCGAGGACTGCGGGGCGGAGCAGGCGGCCGGGCTGTGCGGGGGGTGTGCGCGGGGCCGGGAGATCCGGCAGGGCACCAAGGCCTGCATCTCGATGGTGCTGGCGGCGTTCGCCGACCTGGGCAATTACGACAGTGTCCGCCGGGCATGGGACTTGACCCGGGCGGAGGTGCGCCAGGCCCGACAGGAAGCACGGCTCGGCGCGGCGAACGAGGTGATCGGCGGGGCCGCGGAGGTGCTGGCCGTGCAACATGCGCTGGACGGGTACCGGGCGTCGGCGCTGCGCGCGTTCGCCAGGTCGAAGTCGGCGTGCGAGGAGGCGGTGGCGGCCTACGAGGCGGTGATGCGTGCCCGGCACCGGTTCCCGAGCGAGGCCGCGGTGCGGCGGTGTGCGACGGAGCGGTCGGAGGAGGCGCGGGCCCGGGCTGCCGAGTGGCTGCTGCGCCGGCGTCTGGCGGCAGTGGAGCAACACCTAGCCCGGGTAGCGGCGCGTCAGGAACAGGGCGGTGCGGTGGTTCCGGCTGACCTGAACGTCGTCGGAGCGAACCGGACCCGGGACGCAGTGAACGCCCGGCGGGCCGCCGCCTTGGCCAGGCAGGGGAGTTGACCGTGGGCGGTGATGTCCGTGCAGGTGTGGCACCGCAGCCGCACGCGCCGCCCTGGTGCAATCCCACAACCTCCAGCCCGCTCAGCGCCATCGCATGCCTGAGCGGTTTGATGGTCTCTGACCAGCAGGGTTGGCTTTGGGCGGCGGTTGTCGGTGGGGTCGGCTATGGTTTCGCCGAACGTAGTCGGTCGGATACGGAGTGGGGGTGGACGGCGTCGTGCACCAGGAGATCCTGCGGGCGTTCCGGTTCGCCCTGGACCCGACCGACCGTCAGCTCGTGGAGCTTGCCCGGTACGCCGGCGAGGTCGGCGGCCAGGACCAGTACACCGTCGACCGGGGCATCTGGCCGATCGGCAGGAAGGTCCAGAGGGAGGCGCAGTACGCGATCGTGGCCGTGGACGGCGTCGTGCGTCGCGCGTACGAGCTGGACCCGGACGGCTGGCGCGAGGCCGAGCCGGGCAAGTGGGAGTTCACCGCCTTCGGCGACCGCGAGATGACGCCCGAGCAGATCACCGCGGCGTTCGCGGCAGGAGATCTCCCGATGCGTCCCGGCGATGACTGCCCCACCCGCGCCGGCGGCGCCTACCGCCCCCACTGGTTCTGAGGAGAAGCCGTCATGCCCACCAGCGCCCTGGCCACGCCCCCGCTCGTACTGACGCCCACCGACGACCCCACACCCGTCGAACAGGCCGTCGTGGACGGCATCGTCGGCGACTTCGACCCCGAGACGTTCCTGTGGATCGTGTTCAACCGGCCGGACGGCGGCGCCCACGTCTGGTACGCCTGGACCACGGGCGGGGCGCCGCTCGGCGACGCCATCGACCAGGCCGCGCTCGCCGCCGGCTACGACTGCTCCGACTGGCTCCACATCGGTAACCGGCACCTCACCAAGCACTCCCGGGGCCGGATCACCACCGACGTCTACCCGCTGCGACCCATCGAGGCCGACATCCGCGGCGGCCTGCGCGCACCCGAGACCGAGCGGGACAAGATGCGCCGACTCCTCGACACCGCCCGAGCCATGAACGGCCAGGCCCACCCTGAAGCAACCCGCGACGTTCCGCGGTGGACCGGCGTCGGACCGGCCCTTCTCAACCGCACGAGCAACTGACGTCAGCTGGCCGGCGTGCGAACCCCGAGTCGTGGCCCGCTTACGCCTCTGCGAATCCTGCGGTACCCGGCTTCCGCGCGGGGCACCGGCCCACCGCCGGTACTGCGACGGGGCCGGTCGGGCCCAGGCGTACCGGGACCGCAGGGTCGACGAGCGGCGCTCCGCGCTCCTGGTCCTGATCGGCGCCGCGTGAGAGCACCGCGACGGCCGCACCATCCGGCAGCTGACCTGTGCGGAGTGCGGTCGTCCCGTCTTCGCCCCGGCCCGCCGTAGGCGGGACGCCTAGGTTCTGTCCGGCGGATCTTCGTGCGGCATTATGTGCGAGGTGACCTCGACGCAGCCTGATGACCTGATCACCCGCTTGATTGAGGCCGAGAAGCCAGCCGATGTTGTCCATGCCGGGGCCGCTTGCCTGGCTGGGATGCTTGACGGGTTCGGGTGGGTCAGGTCTCGGCATTCGCTGGAGCGCCGGGAAGCGGTTCGCCGGGAGGTGCTCCAGCTGGAGAAGAGCAAGTGGAACCGATCGGGACACTTGATCAAGTTCTCCGTGACGAGCCTGACCGTCTTCGACGACAACCTGGGCAGGTGGCGTCGGGCCAACCCCGAGCTGACCGTTCGCCGACCCGAATCCGTCGAGTCGATCGTCTGCGCCTCCAGCTTCCTCGACACGCCCGGACAGCACTTCGTGGTGCTCACCCAGCCCGAGGAGCGCCCGACGAGACTGGAGCAGTTCGCAGCTCACCTTCGTGACACCGCGCTCCCATGGTTCGCCAGTACCGCCGATCCCGAGCAGATCGCGCGGACAGCTCCTGATCCTCTTCTCACTGGGTGGGGGTTCGCGCAGGATCTGGTCGAGTTCCTCGTCAGCACCGGCCATCACCCGCAGGCGCAGGCGCTCTGGAGGAGGGTCCAGGAACATCAGCCGGCCCATCAGCAAGCGTTCGCGGCGGGCCGGGCCATGGCCGGGACACAAGAGCGACCCCGCTGGCACACACCCGAGGCCCTCGGGTGGAGCGCCTCCGTCCTGGGTCTGCTGTAGGTGGCCCGTGCGTCGGTTCAGGGCCTGAGCCACAGGCGTATCGACGCGACGGTGACGGTGCCGTGGAAGACGTAGGCGCGCTTGTCGTACCGCGTCGCGACAGCCCTGGAGTGCTTGAGCCGGTTGATCGTGCGCTCGACCTCGTTCCGGCGCTTGTACATCTCCTTGTCGAAGGCCGCAGGCCGGCCTCCTCGGCTGCCTCGGCGCCGGCGGTTGGCTCGCTGGTCCTTCGGCTCAGGGATGGTGTGCTTGATCTGGCGTCTGCGCAGGTAGCGGCGATTTCGACGGGAGCTGTAAGCCTTGTCGCCGCCGAGGTGGTCAGGGCGGGTGCGCGGGCGGCCGCCACCTGGGCGCTTGACCCTGATGCGTTCCAGGATTGGGATCAACTGCGGGCTGTCGCCCCACTGGCCCGGCGTGATCAGCATGGCCAGTGGACGGCGGCCTCCTTCCCCGGCGAGGTGGATCTTGGAGGTCAGACCGCCACGCGACCGGCCGAGTCCTTCGTCGGTGCGGTGCTGCCGGGGCGTGGACCTCCGCTTTGGGATCCGGGGTGTTCGGCGCGGTGCACCGGCGGCGTGCTGGTGAGCCCGGCACGAGGTGGAGTCCACGCTCACCATGCTCCAGTCGATGCGCCCCTGGGAGTCGGCCTCGGCCTGGACGGCCTGGAGGATCCTCTCCCAGGTGCCGTCCGCCGACCATCGGCGGTGGCGCTCATAGACGGTTTTCCAGCTCCCGAACCGGTCCGGCAGGTCCCGCCACGGGACACCGGTGCGCACCCGGAAAAGGATCCCGTTGATCACCATCCGGTGATCGGCCCAACGCCCGCCGCGGCGCCCGGTCTTCGGCAGATTTGGTGCCAGTTGTGCCCACTCGTCGTCCGTAAGATCGCCCCGCCCCACGAGCAACACAATGGTCCACGCGAGGCGATCACCTGATCCGCCGGACAGAACCTAGACGACAACGAGTGGCTGTGACCAGAAGGGCCGCGGCAGAATCACTGGGTTGCTGACCGTGGTTCACCGGGGTGCCGGTCCAATCCCGCCTGCGAGCGCCGTTGTTGCCCGAGCCAGTGCACGTAGCGCGGTGAGGCGTCGCGGAGGTCGATGCTGAGTGGGTACGGGTCGAACTCGTCCAGGAGCAGCTTGCGGAGGAATTCGACCATGCCGCAGGGGAACAGGGTGAAGTCGTCGCGAGTGTGGCGGCCGCAGACCAGGACCGGCCACCGGTCAGGGTCGGGGTCGGTGGTCAGCCAGCACAGGATGTCCGGGCCAGAGGTGATGCCCCAGGCGAGGATGTGGTCTGGGTTGATGTCGAGGCCTTCCTGGCCGTCCAGCATCTCCCAGGTGTAACGGGCGTTCTCCGTCTCCCCCTCGAAGGTCCCGGGATCCCACCGTATGTACTCCTTCGGCAGGGGCATGAGGATGCAGACTTCCGCGAACGAGCCGGCACCGTACACGGACATGAACGCCATGTAGTCCCGTGGGAGCGGCGTGCCCCACCGCGCTTCCGCGGCCGACCAGTCGATCTCCTCGTCAGCGCCAAGATCCGGCGGGAGGATTTCGGCCATCGCTGCGATGCCCGTTGGGTCTTCCATGGCAATCCCTTCGATCGGCTCGCCGAGAGCCTATGAGAATGCAGTGACAACCAGAACAGCGAGGTCAGACGTTCTTGTTGGCTGTGACCAGCGCCTTCCCAACAGGCCCTAAACTTGTTCCTTAACCATCGGGCCGCCGAGCGTGCAAGGTCTAGACTGATCGGACGCTGTCTCGCATACCCAATGCCTTCGGCACGTCACTGCGGACAGAGGTCATGGCTGGTCGGGACTGTCCTGCCTGCGGGCAGCACAGGTCGCACCAGCGCGATGGCCGCCCTCTGCCCGAGTCAACGAGCATGCACTGGTTCGGGTGATCGGGGGACATGAGGGCGGCCCGGTCGTGATCCTGACTCTGCGAGGAGATCAAGGAATCGACGACGGGGCCGTGCCGATGAGTGTGCTCCAACTTGCCTCCCGACGAGACATGTTCGTGGAACTGTCACTCTTCCGGGAGAGCTACTACTCGTGCTTGTCCGCGCGGGCGGACGCGTTCTTCGAGCTGACCGACGCGCTGCTGTGCTCGGACGCACCGGCCAGGAAGCCAGTGGAGCTGTCGCTGACGGCCGAGCACCAGCGCGGCTACGGCTCCCTCTACGGCGCGCTCAACCACGGCCGTCTGGACACCGATCTGCTGCGGGATCTGCTGGCTGAGCTGCCGCGGCCCCGCTTCGAGGGCCGGATCGTGCTCACCGTGGACGTGTCGCCGTGGCTGCGGTCGGACGCCGCGTGCTCGCCCGAGCGTCTCTTCTGCCACGTCCATGGACGCTCGAAGTCGTCCGCGCAGATCATCCCCGGCTACCCGTACTCATTCGTCGCCGCGCTCACCCCAGGCCGCACGTCCTGGACGCAGATCCTGGACGCGGTCCGGCTCGGGCCGGCCGACGACGCCGCGGCCGTCACCGCGCACCAGCTACGCACGGTGGTCGGACGTCTTATCGCCGCAGGCCAGTGGCGTGACGGTGACCCGGACATCATGGTGGTGCTGGACGCCGGCTACGACGTGATGCGCCTGGCCCACGTCCTCGCGGATGTGCCGGTCGAGCTGGTCGGGCGCCTGCACTCGGACCGCGTCCTGCGGTTGCCGAAGCCCGCCCACGTCTACGCCCCCAAGGGCGGCCGACCCCCGAAGCACGGACCGAGGTTCAAGCTCGCCGACCCCACGACCTGGCCCGAACCCGCCGCGACCACCTGGAACGACACCGTGCGCTACGGCAAGGCGAACGCGATGGCCTGGGACCGGATCCACCCCTACCTCACCCACCGGTCCGCGTGGATCGACGACGACGGCGAACTCCCGCTGGTCGAAGGCACCCTGGTCCGCCTGAAGGTCGACCATCTGCCCCGCGACAGGGACGCACCGCCGGTGTGGTTATGGTCCTCCACCATCGGTCTCACCGCGGCCGACGTCGACTTCATGTGGTCTTGCTACCTGCGCAGATTCGACCTGGAGCACACATTTAGGCTGTTCAAGCAGTCCCTGGGCTGGGCCCGGCCCAGGCTCCGCTCGCCGGAGGCCGCGGACCGGTGGACCTGGATCGTGATCGTCGCGCACACCCAACTTCGCCTGGCACTGCCCCTGGCCGTCGATCAGCGCCGGCCCTGGGAGAAGACCAGCCCCGCCAACGTCGCGCTCACCCCGACCCGGGTCCGACGGGGGTCCAGGAACATCCGACCGCACCTGCCAAGTCCCGCCCGGGCACCGAAACCGTCAAGGCCAGGGCCTGGACGACCGCCCGGAATCCCGAACCGGCACCGGGCCACCCGCCACGACGTGGGCAAAACCGCCAAACGACCCGAGACCCTGATCGAACGCGACCGAGTTAGACCACAGCGATCACAGCCCTGAACAGGCCCGATGGTTAAGGATCAAGCTAAACTTGTCGTTTAACGTCCGACTTCGAATAGGTGCGCCCCGAAGTGGCAGGCTGTGGTCGTGAAGATCGCGAGGGACGACCAGCCAAGGCCGCTGTCGACGTGCTGGCTCTACTGGATTGCCGTACCGACTGGGGACCAAGCGGGAGTCATTTCGTCCCTTGGCCTCACCCGACCCGTACCCGTGACGTTCGCCGAGGCCGAGGCTGTGATCGACGAGGACGGACACGGAGACGCTGAGGACAATCCGGACGGGATGGCCCGGGTGTACGTGAGTCCTGAGATTGACGGATGGACTCTGGTGATCGGCCCGTGGTGCGATCCCTGCAACGGCGACAGAAGCGACGAGGTCTTGCGTCTGTGTGTCGACCTCAGCTCCCGCTACGGAGTGGCGCAGGCGTACTACTTCGGTACACAGAACGACGGCTCAGCCTGGCTGATCGCGGAGCACGGAGTCGTGGTGCGGCGGTACTGCGAGACCGGCGAAGTCGACGACGGACTCCTCACGCTGGGACAACCCCTTGTGCAGGAACAGGTCGAACGGGAGCGGATGGGCCTGCCGGCCGCCTGGGACGAGAACGCGCGCAACGACGATGCCGAGGAGGAGTGGAAGTGGCGGGCGTTCGACATGGCCCCCGAGATCGCCTCGGCCCTGGGCATCAGTCCGCTCGCGCTGACCGCAGCGATGCGAGTACGCGGCGTCGGCGTTCTTGCGGAGACACCTGTTCCGGTGCACTGAGCAGTGCGTTCAGCTCTCCGCAGCCGTCCTTCTTGGTTTGGTCCCCTTCTTGTGGTGGGCGGGCCGGGCGTACGCCTCACCGGTGGCCAGGACCCTGCCGACCTCGTAGCGGGCGGCGGGCTGCTTGTTCTTCGAGCCGGGCGGCCGGCCGGGTCCGGGGCGGGTGGGTTTCGGTGCTCGCGCTGGTGAGGGGGCCTTCGTGCGGAGGTTCCTGAACCCGCGCCGGACGCGGGCGGGGGTGAGCTTGTTCGGTTCCGTCGGCTTCTCCCAGGGGTGACGGAGGTCGGCGACGAGCGGGCGGGCGAGGCGGAGCTGCGTGTGGGCGGCGATCACCAGCCAGGTCCAGCGGTTGGCGGCCTCGGAGTCGCGCAGGCGGGGCCGGGTCCAGCCGAGGGTCTGTTTGAACACGCGGAAGACATCTCAGGGTGCTACGACGTCAAGCCGGGAGGAGTTGGACCACGCCGACCCAGGTGGATTCGTCGGACCAGTCGTGCAACGCGCGGACTCTCCAGAGCCCTGCAGGCACAAGCACCGGGGCCTGCTCGGGCTGGCCCTGGCCGTCCGGGTAGGGAACGCCGAGGCTCCCGCCGGCTTCGGCCGAATCCATGAGTACGGCCGGACCGTCGGTCTGCCACAGCCCGCAGTCCTCCCACGGCGTCGCCGGATCGTTCAGCACGGCCATGGCGGCGGCGATCAACTCGGCATCGGAATCGGCTGCGAGCCAGCGCACGAAGGCTCGTTGCTCGGCCAGGTAGCAGGTGCTAGAGGGTTCATCGCCCAGCACGAGTGCGGAATTGGCGGTGTGGCCGACCAGGCTGATCACCTCGGCCAGGTCCTCAACCGCGCAGGCGCGATCGTAGTCGTCGGGTTGGTCACCGTCGCCGACGATCATGCCGTTTTCGGTGCAGCCATTCCACTGGTGCAGCGCGGACACCGGGACAACGATCAGCGGGCCGCCCATGGACTCGACCCAGGCCGGGCCGGGGGCCTGATGAACGGCGTGTTGATCAGAACTCATGCGTGCAGTGTGCCGTCGGGCTGTGACATGCAGGCAAACCGGGCTCGTCCTCGGTGGTTACGCCGCCGCCGCAGCAACTCCCTGTCGGACGGGGAAGGCCATCTGTTCGTCGAACGGCCGGCGGTTCTGGAGGCAGTGGAAGAGCTGTCCGAGCAGTCGGTTGAGGAGGTTGCGTTGGGCGCCGGCGTGCCAGTCTCCGTGGTCGCGTCGGCGGCGGTAGTGGGCGTCGGCGCCGGGCGAGGCCTGGAGCGAGGAGAAGGCCCAGAGGAATCCGGCGTGCATGAGCCGGTTGTTCTTGACCATGCGTCTGCCGACGTAGCTCTTCTTGCCGGAGGCCCGGGTGATGGGTGCGGAGCCGGCGTAGGCCTTGAGGCCGCGGGCGTCGGCGAAGCGGGTGCGGTCGTCGCCGATCTCAGCCAGGACGCGGGCTGCGAGCTGGACGCCGAGGCCGGGGAAGCTGAGGTATATCTCGGCGTCGGGGTGCTCGCGGAAGGCGGCCTCGACCGCTTGGGCGAGGTCGTCACCGGCTTGGCAGGCCGCGTCGAACTGCTTCAGCAGGGCGGCCAGCTGGTGGCCGAAGGCGTCCTCGACCGCCTCGGGGTGGCGGGCTTGCTCGGATCGGAAGATGTCGCGGAGCCGCTCGGCCTCGGCGTCGATGCCACGCTGGCGTCCGGCGCGCTTGAGCGCGGCCCGCAGCTGGGACATGGAGAGTCTTGCGGCCTTGGCCGGTGTCGGGGCCGCGGCGAGTATCACGCGAGCGTCAGGCCGGGCCAGGCCGCCAGGCTTGCTCTGGAAGGCCCCCAGGGCGGCCGGGTAGTACTCGCGCAGGAGCGAACGGATCTGGTTGCCGAGTTGCTGCCGGTTCCAGACGGCATCCTGCTGGGCGCGGGCCAGCACGGTGACAGCCCGGCCTTGGTCGGAGTCGGCGGGCAGCGGGCGGTGCATGGGCATGTCGGTGCGCAGGATGTTCGCCAGGACCAGGGCGTCGCCCGGGTCTGACTTCTTGCGGGACACGCCGTGCCGGTCACGGTAACGGGCGGCGGCCAGTGGATTGACCGCGAACACCTGCCGCCGGCCGGTACGCAGGGCTGCGACCAGCAGGCCGTGGCTGGTCTCGATCGCCACCGGAATCGGGTGCTCTGGGCTGTCGCCGTGCTCGGCGAGCAGATCCAGCAGCAGCCGGTAGCCGGCTGTGTCGTCGGTGATCCGGCGCTTGGCCAGCAGCGCGCCGGTGTCGTCGACCAGGGCGACGTCGTGGTGCGATTCGGCCCAGTCGATGCCGCAGAAGATCTCCATTCGGTTCTCCCAACGTTGCCTGTTTTCGCAGGTCACGAGCACATGCGGGTCATGCGGCGCCCTAATCCCAGGACTCGGTGGTCCGCCATCTCAGTAGCCGTTCATGACACCAGCGCGTCCCAGGGGCCCCCGTCTTCGCCAGAGCTCGAAGGCTCGCGGAGATCAACAAGAGGTCAGCCCTGGAACGGGCTCGCGCCACGACCACGGAAACACGATCTTCGGTGGGTTTCGCGGCGGCCCGAAGACGCCGGACCGCGCCACTCTCTGTCGAGACCTCGTAGGTCAGGGGGTTGTCAGGCTTCAGCCCGGCGCCCACGCGACCACCACGAAACCCACCGTCGTGACGGCACCACTCTTCCGAGAGGCCTCAGCGGGCCCTGTGTGCTCTAGATATCCGCCACGGAAGACCACCCCAGTCCCTCCGGGGAAGGAGGACCCGGGCTGCCTTCCTATCGGATTAGGTGTGCTCCAGGTCGAAGCGGCGGAGGAACGACTGCCAGCAGCGGTCGACGTCTTCGGCGCTGGCGCCGGTGCGCGACCACCAGAGCCAGACCGGGCGGTTCACCCCGCCGCTGGGCAGCTTCTCGACGGCGAGCCGGACCACCGTGCCTTCGAGGAGCGGCAGCTCGCCGTCGTGGTCCAGCCAGGCCGCCCGGCGGGTCAACCTCGGGTGGAGCCGGTCCCAGGCCCGGACGGTGGCGGTGCCGTAGCGGCGGGTCGCGGTGCGGGTCACCACCCGCTCCTCGCCCCAGGTAGCGGGGTCGCCGAACACGAACTCGCCGCCGTGCTTGGGCGGCCGGCCCCCGGCCGGGTTCGCCGCGGCGAACTCCGCGCGGCTGGGCGCCGGACGGCGCATCACCCGGTCCGAGCGGAGCCGGCCGAGGACCTGCACCGGCGGGTCGCCGAGCAGGTGGGCGATGCGCGGGGCGTCGTAGCCGGCGTCCATCACCACCAGTACCTCCGGATTGCCCGCCGTCCACTGCCCAGCGCCGACCAACCGGGCTACCACGTCGCGGAGTTGGGCGGCGGTGACGGCCGCGACGTCGGCGCCGGGCTCCAGTGCGGCGACGAAGGAGTACGGCCAGCCGGGGATCATCTGGTGCTTGGCGTCGCCGCGGCCGTAGGTGTGGCAGTACGAGCGGTCCGGGCAGGTCCCGGCGTCCGGCCGCAGCCACGGGGAGACGTCGACGGCGAGCACCAGGTGGCCGTCCGCAGCGCGCGGCAGCGGCAGGCCGGCCAGCTCGGCCCGCAGCCGCTCGGCGTCCAGGCGGCCCCGATTCAGCGCGCCGTACAGGGCGCCGTGCCCGCGCCGGTGCTCGGGGGCCAGCGCCAAGTCCACCAGCGTCTTCACCGGTCCCTCAGTGCACAGCAGCGCGTCGGCCAGCTCGAACAACGCGTCGCGCCGTCCGGTCAGGCAGTCGTAGAAGACCCCCCGGAAGCGTGACAGTTCCACGAACGGATCGCGTTGAACGCCCTGTTCCACCACACTCATGACTACGGCCTTCGCGTCAAGTCCTGTATCTCTTGGTCGAGTTCAGGATCATGCGAAGGCCGTACCACTGTCTGGTGAACACCCGGACGAGTGATCACCGGCCCGCTTGTTCGAAGCCGGACGTTAAACGACAAGCTAAACCACTTCGCCGGTTGCCGCAGATCTCCCCGCCCTTGTCGTCGTAGATCACCGCGTGCGGGCGGTTCCGTAACTCGACCATGTGCGAGCCCTCCTCGATCTCGCGCCGGCCGCCCCTGGCGCCCGGTCAGAATTTGTACCGACCCAGCTGCTGCGGCCCGTACCATCCGCTGCATCGAATCCCCTCCGGCTCGGCGGCCGGCGCCACCACCCACGGCCGCCACAACCTGCAGGAAGGCTTCATGGGCAGCAAGAAGAAAGCCGGACACCGGCGCAGCGGCAACCCCGCCCTGCGGGGCGCCGGACGGCTCGACGCCGCCGCCGCCCCCACCGCGGTGCCCCGCCAGGCCGTCGAACCGGGCGTAGTCCTGCTGGGCGCCGGGAGAGTCAACGTCAACCTGAGTACCGGCTCATCCCTCCCCGACGTGATGTTCGACTTCGCGAAGGTGTTCCCGCACAAGCGGGAACGCGATCTGCGGGACGGATGGGGCTACAGCATCGAGCTGCCCGCCGTCCTCGACCTCCTCCAACTGGTCCAGGACGGCCGGGCCGACCCCGGACAAGCCCGGGACCTGCTCCTCCTCGCCGCCCGTGAGCTCTACATCCCCTTCGAGGCGTACACGTTCGAGGCGGAGGACCACCTGGAGGCCCTCTGCCTCCAGGACCCGCCCAACTGCCCCCTCTGCCAGGCACGCCGCGACTGGTTCGAGAGCGAGCTCGACGCAGCGGACAACCTGTGGGCCCGGTACACGCAGCCGGAGAAGCACCGGTTCATCGCCGGCCGCAGCGGCCTGCACGAGGTCACCTGCCCGGTCGCCCGGCGCGAGATGCCGCCGACCTACGCCCGCCCGGCCGGCGACGCCTACACCGCCCAACTGCGCCGGTACGCGCACTCCGTCGACCCCCACAGCGGCCAGTCCGACCTGGAGTACGCCCGCGACCACCCCCGCTGGAAGGCGATGACCTCCGCCGAGGCACGCGCCTGGATGGCCGAGAACACCGGCCCGAAGGGCGGACGCTCCTACAAGAAGTGCCGCCGCTGCGCCCCGGCGCCCTGAACCCGGGCACCAATCCGCCGCACAGCCGGGGTGCAGCCCGGGACAGCACGAGACGAGAGCACGAGGAACGGCCCATGGCGCAGCACCCCGCGACGGTGGACGGCATCGTCGAGCGGATCCTCTTCGTCGGCAGCAACGGATTCACCGCCCTGCGGCTCGGCCTGGAGGGCGGGGAGAGCCTCACGGCCAAAGGAGAGGCACTCGTCGGCGTCCAGCCCGGCGAGACCCTCCAGCTGACCGGCACCCACTCCCAGCACCCCACGTACGGGGCCGAGTTCCACGCCGGCGAGTGCCGCTACGTCGAGCCGGCCACGCTGCACGCGATCCGCAAGTACCTCGCCTCGGGCCTGGTGCGGGGCATCGGCCCCAAGCTGGCCGACGCCATCGTCGACCACTTCAAGCTCGACACCCTGCAGATCATCGACACCACCCCCGCCCGGCTGCGGGAGGTCCACCTGATCGGGGACGCCCGCTACGCCGGCATCGTCGCGGCCTGGCAGGTCCACCAGGAGATCCGGCAGCTGATGGTGCTCCTCCAGGGCGCCGGGATCTCCCCGACCCACGCCCCGCGGATCGCGCACCACTTCCGGGTGGAACGACAGGAGGCCCACGACGTCGCCGACGTGCTGGAGATCGTCCAGGAGGCCCCGTACCGGCTCGCCGAGGTCTACCGGATCGGATTCGCGACCGCGGACAAACTCGCTCTGTCGCTGGGCTGGCCGGAACGCAGCCCGGAACGCCTTCAGGCCGCCCTTGTCCACACCCTGGAGGACTCGGCCGTCCGCGACGGCCAGACCTTCCTCTACGACACCGAACTGATCCGACGGGCGGCAGCGAACCTGCGCGACGAAGGCCTGGACGCGCTCCTCCCCGCGCAACTCGACACGCTCGCCGCCGAGCGCCGCGTCGTCCTCCAGGACCTCCCCCACCGTGGCCGCCTGCGACCGGCGGTGTTCACCCCGCGCCTGCACGCCGCGGAGACCTCGGTCGCCTCACGCATCGCCCGGCTGCGCGGCACCACGACGCGCCTGGCCACCCTGCGCCCTTGGCGCAGGGGGCCGCTGCCGCTGCTGGACAGCGCCACCGAGCTCACCGAGGAGCAGGAGGCGGCGGTGCTGATGGCCGTCACCGAACCCGTCGCGGTGCTGACCGGCGGCCCCGGCTGCGGGAAGTCGTTCACCGTAAAGGCCGTCCTCGACCTCGTCGAAGCGGTCGGCGGCCGGGTCGGCCTGGCCGCGCCCACCGGCCGCGCCGCGAAGCGCCTGCAGGAGATCACCGGCCGGCCCGCCAGCACGGTGCACCGGATGATCGGCAAGCCCAAGGAGGAGGACAACGGGCCGTTGAGCCTCTTCGACGCCTACGACCCGCTGGAAGCAGACCTGATCGTGGTCGACGAGGCGTCGATGCTGGAAGTGACCCTTCTGGACCGGCTCCTGGGTAAACTCGCCCCCGGTGTCCACCTCCTGCTGGTCGGCGACGTCCACCAGCTCCCGAGCGTCGGCGCCGGCCAGGTCCTGCGCGACCTCCTCTCCGTTCCGGAGATCCCGAGGACCGAGCTCAGCACGATCTTCCGCCAGGACGGCGCCAGCACCATCCCTCTCAACGCCCAGCGGATCAACCGCGGCGAGGACACCGTGAACGGCGGCCAGTTCTGGTTCCTGCCGGTGCCGGACCACAAGATCACCGACACCGTCGTGGACCTCGTCACCCGCCGGCTCCCCGACACCTACCCGGTCCAGCCCGGCGACATCCAGGTCCTCGCGCCCGCGACGAAGGGCCCCGCGGGCACCCGCGACCTCGCCCTCGCCGTCCAGGGCGCCGTCAACCCCCACCAGGACGGCGCAGCCCAGCACTTCGCCGACGGCCGGCCCTTCCGGCTGAAGGACCGCGTCATCGCCATCCGCAACGACCCGCGCAAGGGCGTCCTCAACGGCACGACCGGCACCGTCACCGCGATCGACGACAAGGAACGCCAGATCCACGTCACCATGGACGACCAAGTGGCCGCCGTCTACGGCTTCGAGGAACTCGACGAGCTCCTGCACGCCTACGCCATCACCGTCCACCGCTCCCAGGGCAGCGAGTACCCGATCGTCGTCGTGCCGCTCACCATGGGTTCGTCGTACCTGCTCCTGCGCCGCAACCTGCTCTACACCGCGGTCACCCGCGCCCGCGAACTCGTTGTCGTGGTCGGGGACCCCGAAGCCCTCGCGACGGCGATCAAGAGGCCGGCGGACCCCAGGAATTCCTCCCTCGCCCCGCGACTCCACGAAGCCCTCACCGGCAACCGGCTACTGCCGGCCCCCACCCGCAACCCGGACGGGCAGACCACCGTGTGCTGAACCCGGGCCGGCCCACAGGCTGCGGTCCGACCCGAGACCGGCTTCTCGACAGCCGGTGACCGGCCCGGGTCACGCGTCCGGCGTCGCCCGCAGGCGAGCGCCGGGCCGGGGCCCACTCCCCGCGTCTGGCCGCTCGCCAAGCCGCCGGGGTGGCGACGGCGGGCGCGCCAGTCGCGACCGGGTGCCAGGTCGGAGCCCAGCAGACACGGCCGCACGGGCCCGCCAAACCGAGGTGCAGCGCGTGTTCAACGGACGTGGTTGATGAAGGCGCGTGACCCGTCGTGCAGGTCCAGGGTGGCACCGTGCCCGACCGCCGGCGGCACCGAACGCGCCGAATACACCTCGACAGCGGCGATCTCACCCGGATCCGCGGCCAGCAGCGCCGCGACGAGCCCGTGCTCGATCGCGGCGAGATCCTTCAGGTCCACCGGCATCTCGGGCCCGACGGGCTTCTCACCCAGCACCGGTTCCGGATCCGAATCCCCTTCCCATCGCTCACCGTTCGCACTCACGACCACGACCTGCCAGAGGCTCGTGCGACCGCCGGGCCCGACCACGACGACACCGTACGGGTGCCTGCTGTGGCCGCTGTCGGCGAAGGTCTTCGCCGCGGCGCCAGGCAGGGCGGCGGCAGCGGAAAGCAGAAGCTGCTGGAAGCGGGCAGGGCGCACGGGAACGGTCCTTCGGTGTGGGGGCTCCCCGATGGTAGTCCCCGGGCTCCGCGCATGCCGAGGAACCTCCCACCGGACTCCTCCCCGACACCGAAGCGGCCGCGACGCCGACCCGCGAACCGCCCGCGCGGATACCGGAGGCGACCGAGCAGCTGCGCCGCCGCTACTGCAGTCGCGCGCCAACCTGGCCCCGAGCCGGCCGCTGAGAGCGAGAGGACCGCGACGACCCGGTCCCGGACATCCCCCCCAGCGGTCGGGCTGTACCGGAGAGGACGTCACCTGACCGCCCCCGGCCAACCCCAGCGGCGCGCCCGACGGACGTTCACAGGCAGCGGTAGCCGGAGCAGCGGAGCGCGGCCGGACGACCGCTCAGGGAACCCGCGCGGCGGCCATGACCTGCCCGAGGCCGGACGCGACACCGAGCGGCGAACCGCCCGGCCCACCGCCACCCCCCCATTCACACCCGGGAGCGGCATAATCGCAGGTCAGCATTGTCCGACCAGGTGGTTATCCTCCAGCAGTGAAGATCAACCGCAACCAAGCCGTCCAGCCTCCGGTCTACGCCGCCCGCACGATGCGCAAGGCCATGGGACAACGCATAGCCGCAGCCACCCAGGACGACCTCCTGGCCGCGTTCCTACTCCAGGAGGAACTCTGCATGGTGGGCGACGCCTACAGCACAGTCCACGCGGAAGGTGAACGCCTCACGCGCCGGGCCGCCAAGGCCGCGCGCTACGGCTGGGGTCAGTTGAGCTACAAGTACGCCTGGAAGACAGCGGGCGGGGAGTTCAGCTCGCTCTGCGCGAGCCTCGCGCGGGAGCTGGACGGTGACGCGCGGGCAATGAAGGCGATCGAGCACGAGATCGTCGACCTCCACCTGCTCCTCATGCGCGGCATCGGCTCCTCGGCGCGGGAGCAGTACACCGACGAGGCCCGGCGCTCCTCCCCGCTCGACCGCCTCACCAACCTGCGGGAGAACGCCGACACGATCAGCATTCAGGCCCGTGCGCGGCTGAAGGACGCGACGGCCCGGATCGGCGAGCTGGAGATCACCGACCAGCGACGCGAGGCGTACATGGCCTCCGCCGCCAGCATCGGACTCGACCACATCGACAACATGAACTACGCCGAGTTCGAGCAGCTGGCCGCCGACCTGCTGGAACGCGACGGACTCACCGTCATCCGCCAGCGCGGCGGCGCCCGGGACCAGGGCGCCGATGTCATCGCCCAAACCCCCGGCGGGCACCGCATCGTGGTTCAGTGCAAGCACCGCCGGAAGGGGGCGAAGATCGAGCCCCAGGTCCTGTACGCCCTGAACGGCACCGCACGGCCGATCCACCGCGCGGACACCGTGGTCGCCATGACCAACCGGAGCTTCACCCCGGACGCCAGCAGCTTCGGGCACAGCCAGGACATCCACATGATCTCCCGGAAGCAGCTGACCCGATGGGCAACCTGGGGAGACCCGTGCCAGGCGATCCTCGGCCTGCCTGCGAGCGAGACCGGTGAACGCGACCAGGAGAGCGCAGCCTGACCAGCCGACCCCGCACACCGCGCGCCTCGCACACCGGCCCGCCGAACCGCTACTTCGGGGTGCACGGGCGCTGCCCGAAAGAAGACCCACACCCAGTCCCCGCGGACGGGGCCACTCCCTGCGGGCTCCTGCGGGCGCGGCCATGCGACGCCGTCAAGCGGCCGTTGCCCTCGTCTCCCGTACCCGAGCCCGGTACCGCTTCACCGAGACCCAGGCCCTTGAACTCGCCCCGGTCCTCGCCCGCGAGGAGTCCGCGCGGATGCTGCGAGCGATCGGATCGCGGACGTTCACCACGCCCCCCAGGCCCGGCCCGCCCGGGCTTGATGGCGGCCTACACCTGGCGGTTTTGAGTGGAGCCCGAGCGAGTCAGGCGCTGGCTCGGCCGCGTTGGGAGCGGGGGGTCTTCATGCCGACGGCCCTGGCCTTGATGGTGCGGGGGTCGACGGCCTCGCCGGGTGCGCCGGCGGCGTAGGGGCCGTCGGGTTCAAGGTCACGGTCGTGAGGCAGGAGGAAGAAGACGCGGCGTCGGTGGAGGCCGCTGTCGGGGTCGGCTTCCGCGGTGGCGTCGAGTTCGGCGTAGCCGACCATCCGGCCGTCGCGCAGCCAGCGCGGCTTGCCCTGCCGGCGAGGGGTCTTGTCGATGGTCTGGCGTACGTAGTCGAGCGCCGAGAGATCCTCCAGCCAGACCACGTCCTTCTCGTGGGTGAGAGCGCTGCCGTCCAGTAGCGAGCTCATGACTGAAGGCCTTCCTTCTTGGTTGCGGGCCGGGTAGGAGAGGTCGGAGAAGCGGTGTCGTCTGCATCGTAGGCGGGCCAGGCCCGCGGAGCGTAGACGGCCAGGGCCGGTTTTGAGCTTTCCGCATACCGTCCCAGCAGGGAGGTACTCAGTCGGCAAGGAGGCCCAGCCCGGGGTAGAACTTGCGGCCGTTGCTCTTGAGCATGTCGTTCGGGGTGGCCAGGCCGAGATCGGTGCGGACGCGGGTGGCGAACGCCCGGTTGCTGGTGGGGCGGATTCCCTCGGCGGATGTGCACCAAGTCACGTAGGCCGTGTAGAGCTGGCCCTGCTCCACGCGCAGCTCGGTCTCCTCCCCGCTGCGGGTGCAGCACTCGGTTAGGAACCGGCCGATAGTGTCTTCGGTGGTGGCGTAGGCATCCGTGGCAAGCCGTACCCGGGGCGGTCCTTCCAGCGGGTCGGGCAGGCCAGACCCGGTCTGCCGCCGTTCACGGAGATCGTGGTAGCGGCTGGCGCCCTGCACCACCCAGTGGAGGATACCGGGGCCCTCGTCGCGGACCAGCTCCATCGCCAGGTTGTCGATCTTGTTTTCGTCGGAGACGGTCCGCTCGAAGGGCACGAGACGGATGCGGCGCCAGAACGCGAAGCCGCCGGTGGTGACCTCGGGCCGGTGATTGCCGAGGAGCCACAGGTGATGGGTGGGGGTGAAGGAGAAGTAGTCCTGGCGCATCCGGCGGGCCTTGATCTTGTCGCCGCCGGTGAGCAGCTTGACCCGGGCCTCGTCGAAGCGGTCGGTCGACTTGAGCTCCGAACACACCAGCAGGCGTCGTCCGTGGAGCTCGGTCAGCTCGGTCGAGTGTTCGTTGTAGGCACCTCGATCCATCAAGAAACCGGGAGGGGCTGCGTCGGCGTAGTCGCCGAGTAGCTGCAGCATCACATCGAGCAGGACGGACTTGCCGTTCTTGCCGTGACCGTAGAGGAAGGGGAGGACCTGGCCGCCGACATCGCCGGTGGTGGAGTAGCCGAGCAGGACGTGGAGGAAGTCGATCATCTCCCTGCCCGCCTCGTCGTCGCCGAAGGTCTCGTCGAGGAAGCGTGTCCAGCGCGGGGTCGGCATGTCCTCGGGCGCCACGCTGGTGGCCCGGGAATGGCAGCCGTTGGCCGGGGACGGCTTGTGGAGCTGGCCGGTACGCAGATCGACGACGCCGGCCGGGGTGCACAGCGCCCAGGGGTCACTGTCCAGCTCCTCGGCGGCCATGGACAGGGCCGGGGAGGACTTGGCCTGCTCCAAGAGCGCCTTGATCCCCGCGGTGGAGCTGGTGCGCCTACGGTGGACGGCGACCTCCCGGTCGGTGAACACCAGGGTGGGGTCGCTGTCGGGCATCTGCTCGGCGAGCTCCCCGGCGGCCCACAGCGCCGCCTTTTCCGCGCCGCGCTTCCAGCGATAGCCGGCCCACTCGTACCAGCCCAGTCCCTCGACGTGCCGGAAGGTGTCCTGGTAGAGCCGGATGAAGAGCTTGGCGTTGCCGCGGTCGGTGAGCATGTGCGGCAGGAGGCCGTCCTCCGGCCGTGCGGCCGGAGCCTTGATGCCTTTCTGGGCTGGGAGGGGTGCTGCGGGTGCGAGTTGTTCCTCGAACCGCAGCATCTCCTGGGCTGCGGCAACGGCGTCGAACCCGCGCGGGGCGTCGGCGGCGCTCATGAACGACGTCCTTTGAGGTGGAGCGGGCGCAGTGCGCCCGCCGCGAGGGCGGTGGCGATCAGGTCTTCGATCCGGCGGGCCTGATGGGGGCGGGCCGCCAGGGCTGCGGCCCGCAGCAGCTCGGCGGCTTCGCCGTGAGCGAGGTGGCCTGCGGCGACCAGGCCCCCGGCGGTGTAGGCGGCCCTGTTCAGCTTCTCGGTGAAGCCGGCGCCCTGGGGGACGCGGGCGCAGTCCGTGACTTCCTGGAGCAGCGGGGTCAAGGGGTGGGAGGCAGCGCGGGCCCTACGGGGGCGTACCGGGGCAGGGGCGGGAGCCGGCTCTTCACCGGCTGTGGGGATGCGGTGGCCTGTGCGGGTCAGTTCGTCGGCCAGCCACGTGGGCAGCGGGGCGGGCAGCCGGGCCTCCCCGATGGCTTGGTAGGCGCCGGTGGGGGTCCGGGTGCCGGGCGCGACGATGTACCCGCCGTGGGCCCTGATGTCCACCTGCCAGGCCAGGGCGACCCTGGAGCTGGATCCGGCGGAGCAGCGGAAGGCCGTGGTGCTCCGGTACCAGATGTGCAGGCCACCCGAGGGCGTACGAACCCGCAGGGTCGAGGTGTCCTTTGCCGGGTCGGGTTGACTGCGGTAGGCAGCGAGTAGGGCGAGGGTGTCGTATCCGGAGGCCAGCCCGTCGAGGTTGACCTGCTCGGGGATCCGGATACCCGGCAGCAAGCGGGACCGGTCGGGGACGGCGTCGGAGTGAGCGTCCACGTCGATGACGATCAGGTCTGCAGGGCCGCAGGCGACCCCGACTCCGAAATCCGGACGCTCCTGCCACCACTGGTCGACCAGGCCCAGGTCGATAGTGGCCGCATGGAAGCCATGGCAGTAGCGGCCCTGGCTGATGCAGGGGCACGAGCGCGGATCGTCCTTGAGCTGGTGGCAGCGGTCGCAGCCCCGTGCGGGGGTCTTTCGTCCAGGAGCGAGAGGATGGACGGGCCAGGCCTGGGCCGCACACCAGCGGGCCACCGCGATGCCCCCTGCGGGCATCGCGGTGGCATTGCCGCTCTGCTCGGTGTGCACGCTCTGTCCTTCGCTGGATCCCGGTCCCTTCGGTCCCTGGCTGGGGGGTGGCCAGGGACCGAAGGGACCGAAGGGACTGAATTCTGGAATGGACAGAGCCTAGCGTGGGCGGGTGAGGATCCGCCTTCTGCCTGCGTCGCAGCCGCCTCAGGTGTCGGCAAGAAGGGGCATTCTGTCTAGTACTTGACGTTCTGCCTGTTTTTGCGAGAGACCAAAGGGACTGAACCTTCGAACTCTCCGACTGTAGCGACCTGTGTGGGCGTGTCTGGAGGACACGCCGCTCGCTAGCCCGGTGGTCGAAACTCAGTCCCTCCAGACCCTCCGGTCCCTGAGGTACGGGCAGCAGGGTGGGCCCGGTCTTGTCAGGGGGCGGGGGACTCGGGAGCAGGGGCTCAAACTGCTTCGGTCCCTGCTAGGAAAGACCAGGTCAGGGGGCATTTGGGGTCACGGTCAGGGACTGAAGGGACTGAGTTTCCCCATTATGACCAGATCTCTTATGCCGGTCATGGGATCTCACGCGTGTCCGCATGCAAGGACCATAGCGATAGGGCAAGTTCCACTCATAATGGGGAAACTCAGTCCCTTCAGTCCCTTGGCAGGTAGTGAACATTGCGCTGACCTGCAGAAACGCAGAGGGACTGAACGGTCTGTGAGACAGGGGCCGAACCCCTGAGGGACCGGGAACCCTGAGCGGACACCCCTGGCAGGTCCAGTGGAGGTAGGGACCGAAACGCCAGCCCCAGGTTGGTCCTCGACCCGAGAAGCGGTGCAGGTCTGCTGGATGAATGGCCTACCTCTTCACCGAGGCCCAGACCCTGGAACCCGAGCCAGCCCTCGCCCTCTAGGAGTCCGAACGAAGCCTGCGAGCGATTACGGACCTGCGCCGCGCCCGCGGCCTGGCCGCCGTGGACACCGGCGAAATGTGCCGAACACGGTGCCCTGGCTGCCCTGGCCGGCACGAGAACACCGGGGTACTGCTCCTCGAAGCTCTCCTGGCGGACCGCCTGCTTCCACCTCAGCCAGCCTCGGATGCAGCCGATCTCCCCGCGGTCGTCGGTGTCCGCCCGGTGTGGTTCAGTCCGACGTAGCGGTCGCGGTAGGCGATCTCCCTGAGCTCCCGCTCCTCCTGGGATTCGATCGGTATCGGCACGGTGGGCGCTCGGTGGGGCGCGGCGGCGCCCCGGTCGGTGTCAGCGGGGCGGCGGCTGGGGGGCGTGGCGGCCAGCGGTGAACGCGGGCCTAGAACCGGCGCGGGTGTCCGCAGCCAGCTCCAATGCCTGCGGACACCCTCCGGGCCGGGCCCGGTGACGGGGATTAGGCCTTCGCCCGCAGGTGGCGGACCACGGAGCAGGGGCCGGTGGTCGCGCAGTGGGACTCCCAGGTCACCACTGGGTTGTTGGTGCCGTACACCTTGTTGGCGACGGCCGCGACGGCCTCGCTCATCCGGGGGTCGACGGGACGGCAGAGGGACTCGTGCGCGCGTACGTGCTGGCGGGCGTTGCGGGCGATCCAGCGGCGGTCCTGGGGACCGCGGTTGGGCATCCCGGCCTCGCTCTGGATGTTGGGGTCGATGTGGCAGCGCCAGCGCCAGCAGTGGAAGCCCACCATCGGGACCCTGTCGCCGGCGGGGCTGTCCTGGAGGTACTCGTAGACGACGACCTTGCCGCCGAGCGGGTGGTCGAAGTCGGTGACCAGGCCCACCCGGTCCTCGTTCCAGTAAGTCGCCGGCAGGAGGTCGTCCCAGCCCTTGCCGTTCGGCCAGAAGGGGTAGCACGGGCCCTTCGAGACGTCGAGCCTGGCGAGCCCGGCGGCCTTCGCCGTGCGGTACTCCTTGATCTGGGAGACCGTGCCGATGTACATGACCGAGTGCTCCTCGCTCTCCAGGAACGCCAGGCCGTAGCCCTTGGCGCTGCGGTGCTCGGGCAGGAAGTACTCCTCCAGCTCCTCCAGGCCGGGCGTGCCCGGGGCCAGGACCAGGGTGATCGATCCCTGGACCGGACCGCCCCGGCGGCGGTGCGCCCGGTCCCGGTGCAGACCCCGCCAGCGGGTGCCCTCCGCAGCCGCCGGACACGGTCGCAGCGCCGGACCGAGGCCGCCGGAGCGAGAGGGCCGACCCTCCAGGGGCTGCGACTCGCGGCCGGACCGGTACCCGCCCGCACCTGGTGCGGGTCGGCGGCGTCGGGCTCCATCGCCGAAGGGGCCTCGACGGCGCCGGCCGATCCCGGAACCTCTGCGGCGGCCGCGCCCGAGCCGGAGGCGGCCCGACCGGTGACGGCGCCGGCCGCCACCACCGGCTCGGTGACGGCGGCCTCCGGCCGGCCCGCGGCCTCCTCGGCCTGGACGGTCTGCTCGACGGCCTCGTCCGCCTCCGGCGCGACGGCGACGACGGCAGCGGCAGTCGAGCCGGCGGGGCGGCCGTGGCCCTTGACCCCGTGGGCCGGCTTGCGGGCCCCGTGCCAGGTCTCGATGGTGACGCGGAGCCAGAAGGAGACGCCGTAGAAGACGGCGTCCGGAGCCGGCAGGGCCGTCTTGCCGCCGTGGCAGTACGACTCCATCGTCGCCCGCGTCGGCCGGCGCTCCTGCGGCAGCGACATCCGGGCCTCCTGCAGGGTCAGGAGCTCCTGGCCGCGGACCCATTCCCGCAGCTCCCGGTCGGTCAGGGCGTCCAGGGCCTCGACCGTGAGGCCGGCCACGGGGCCGCCCTTCGCCTCCTGAAGGAGGACCTCGCGCACCAGGGTGCGCAGCTCCTTCTCGCCGAGCGCTTGGTGGTTGGCCGGCGCGGGGACCGGTACCGGGGCCTCGCCCTTGCTGCGGCGCACGTTGGCGGCCGCGACGGCGGCCTGCGCCAGGTCGTACAGCTCCTTGGCGCCGCGGCCGCCGCCGGCCACCGTGTCCAGCTCCCGGAACACGCCGTTGTTGCGCAGCGTCCCGACGGCCTTGCCGGCCAGGGCGGCCAGGTCCTCGCGGTCGATGACCTGGCGTCCGAAGCTGATCACGATGGCCTCCCTTGATAGACGATAGACACCCGTAGTGCCAAGACAAAGAATACCATGAAGAAGACATTGAATGCAACCGTGGTGCCGGACCCCAACCAGTGCGTCCTGCGAGTGGGGCGGATCCGAGCTGGCTGGCACCCGCTCTGACCAGCGAATCGCCCGGCAAAGAAGGTCAGGGGGTGGACGGTCGCCCGGCACCGGAGGGCAAGGGCGGGACAGCCGGTTCTTCCGCCAGCTTCATCCGCTGGACGGCTTCGCGCAGGGCGGCGGTCAGCAGGTTCAGGTCCTGGACGGGGCGATGCGCATGGAGGGCCTCGGCGTGCGCCAGAGCGCGGCGGACGACTTCGGGCATGGTGGAGGGATCGCTGCCGGATTCCTCGTACAGTCGCGCGTTCTGCTCGGCGAGCGCCTCAAGGTCCACTCGACGCGAGTCCAGCTGAACCAGGAGCCGCTCGATCGCCTCGCTCGTGTTGTAGGGCAGGTCCTTCAGTACCTGCAGCTGCACAACGAACTGAGCAGCCGTCCAGAGCTCGGAGGCGAGAAGGCGATCGACCTCCGCAAGGTCCACGATGCCGGCCACCGGCTGGGCCGACGCCCACACGGCGCGGCAGGCGTTCCAGAAGACATGGACCAGCCGGTCCCGGGCAGCCATCGGAAGGGGCAGCTGCCCGGGAAAGAAGTCCCGGCGAAGATCAAGCTTCCAGACGTAGAGGGCCTGCTCGCCCAGGCGATCGACGCGGTTCACAGCGTGCCACCCGAGAGGGCGGCCGCTCTTCTCCCTGGCGCGCCGCTCGGATGGGACCCCGGGGGCGTAGACGACGGAGGGGAGGTCCTTCCTGCTCCAGTCATAGGTGGTCGGCATACTCGGCTCCTCTGGAGTGCGGGCGGGCTGACACAGGATACGGACCGGCTACGACAGTAGGACCGACGAAGTATCCACAAGGACAGGGTTGCGCCCCGCCGGACTCGGCGTCCGCCGGCCCGTAGCAACACGAAGCACCGCGGCCTGCTGGTTTCGGGAGCAGGAGCGGGCGAACACCTGCCGTCCGGCAACCTTGCCCCGCACTCCCGGGTGCTGGGCGAGGTGAGCGCCGCCGCCCGTCTCCGCCGTCCCCGATCGGCCGCTCCGCAGGATCGGCGGCCCGTACCACAGGAGGGCATGGCGGTACGACCGGCAACGCAAACCGACCCGGGCTGTCCGGTCGAGCGTCCGCCGGCCGCCGCCGTACGTCACGGCATCCCGGGGTACTGCCTCGGCCACGGACCCGAGGCGAATCCCACCGGCCCCGGCGGCGGCCGGGTCGGCGACGGTCTCAAGACCACGCCCCGGCGTGCCGATACCGACAACCATGACCTGGTACGACCCCCGCAAGGACCCGCGCTTCTTGGCCTGGCGCGCCGAACAGGACACCGCAGACCGCGCCCGCGGACCTGCCATGCCCATCGGCGACGTCCCGCAGCTCCTGGAAGGCGTGCGCCAGCTCGAACTCGCCCTTCGACTGCTGCAGGACCCCGAGGAAGAGGGCGCGCTCGCCGGGGCCCGGGCGGCGGCCCGCGCATCACTCGGCCTCATCCCCCAGCCCCGGCCGGATTCCGAGTGCGCCGTCGAACGCTGGGGGCGGTACCGGTGGCCGCGCGAGGAACCCGCCGCACTGTGCACCCGCAGGACCTGCGGACGGTGTGTGCCCCTACGAGCCGCCGAGCGGGTGGCCGACGTCGACCGATCAGGTGAAAGCGGCGCCCGTTCGGCCCCACGAACTGGTGCCGGACCCGTGCCTTCGCGATGATCCGGCCGATTCCCAACGCCGGCACGGCCCGGGCCGCGCCCTGACCGGAAGGCTTGGTGTGCGTCAGTCCGTCCGCACTGGCACCTGGCGAGTGACCTCGACCGATGTCCGCACCGTGCCGTGCCCGACCTGCCGTGTCCGCGTCGGCCAACAGTGCGTCACGCTGCGGGTCAGACCCTGCCCCGTGCTGCACCGGGGCCGCACCCACCGCTACCTCGAAGTCCGGTTCGGCCTGCGCCCCCAGGCCACCACCACCTGGCAGGCCCTGCTCACGGCCACCGAAGCCCGGCGCCGCGGCGCCCTGCTGCGCGCGAGGTTCCGCGACCTGGACGAGCGGCCTTGGGAAGCCGTCACCGGCTCCCTCCTCGACACCATCGCCGCCGACCCCACCGCGTACGAGAACGCCGTCATCGCCGAGGCCTGCGGCCGCGCCGGCCCGGAGATTAGCGACCTCCTCTTCAGCCCCGACTGGATCGACGAGTCACTGGACGCCCTCCTGCGGGCCGCCCACGACCTGCAGATCCGGGCCGAGACCGACCAGATCGCCACAGGCACCCGCAACCGCGACCTGGTCCGGCGCCGCGACGCCGTCCGGCGCCGTCTGAAGGAAACCCGCGCGCACGCCGACCGGACGAGGAAGGCCTCCCTCCCCACGGCCCGCACCACCGCGGACACCGTCGACCCCCACCGGGTCGCGACCGCCTGGGTGGGTCGCTACCTGAAAGCCGAGCGGCGCGACCTCGTCATCGAGCACGCCCTGGCCGCCGGCGTGGACTCCGCGCTGCTGCACCACGGGACCTTCCAGGAACGCGTCGCCCGCCACGTCGCCACCGGCAGGATGAAGGCCCCCGTCGGTCCCCAGGTGGAGCGCCTGCTCGCCTCCCCGGCCGAGACCCTGCGCGAAGCCGTCCTGCGCGACGCACTCCAGCCCGGCGCCCGCACCGACGCCCTCGGCCACCCCCTGGTGCTGGAGACCTGGGCCGAGCAACTCGACTTCCTGTCCACCGTTGCCGCCCCCGCCGCGTACGCGGAGCCGACCGGCCGGCTCTCCGCCCTGCCCCCGATGACCTCGGCCCGGATGTTGACGGCGGCAGCCGACGAACTCGCCGGCCGCCGCCAGACCCTCGCCCGCCTGATCGAACGCACCCACGAATGCGAGCGTCTGCGCCTGGCGGTCAGCGACATCGTGATGACGCTGGACCGCACCGCCCCCGGCCGGGAGGCCATGGGAGCGGCGATCCGGTCCGCCGACGAGGAACTGCGCCGCCGCCACGCCGAGCTGTACGCGATCGCCCGCGCCCACCTGTACGCCTACCAGGACCCCTCGGGCCGCCTCGCGGACACCTGGCCCGACCACCACGCCGCCGTGCGCGGCACGGTCCTGCTCGCCATGGAGCGCTTCTCCCAGGCCCCGACCGCCCTGCTGGTGTGACCCCCTCCCCGCAAGCCGACCGAGAGGCCGACCCGTGCCGCTGGACCCCTTCGTCCGACAGTTCGTCACCAACGCCTTCAGCCGCACGTGGATCGGCCAGCTCGCGGACCTCAAGGGCGGCGTGAGCGACCCCGAGTCCGCCTACACCGCGGCCGTCCGGGAAGGCCTGCGCACCCTGATCGACACGAAGGAGCTCACCCTCGCCGAGTGGGACAGGCTCACCGGCGTGCCGATGAAGTCGACCACCGCGCTCTACACCTACCTCGACGCGGTGTACGGCTACTTCTTCTCGGACCGCCCGCTGCCGGACCCGGCCCGTTGGGCCGCGACCGCGCCCGTGCCCGGCGGCATGGGCCGGGTCCGCGCCCCGAGGCCGGGCCGCCCCGCCGGCGCACCGAGC
The DNA here is from genome assembly GCF_042724935.1 of Kitasatospora sp. NPDC127060. Classification (NCBI taxonomy): domain Bacteria; kingdom Bacillati; phylum Actinomycetota; class Actinomycetes; order Kitasatosporales; family Streptomycetaceae; genus Kitasatospora; species Kitasatospora sp. NPDC127060. Next base: position 101,851 of record NZ_JBHXEG010000009.1, on the reverse strand, counting down.
AGGTAGCCGGGTCCCACTCGACCCGACGGCCCCGGCCCGGCAGGCGCCGCCCCGCCCGCGGAGGCGCCGGCCGTGACGGTCCGGGGCGAGCCGCCCGGACCGGGAGCGCCCGCCCCCACCTGCCAGCCACCTGTCCACACCCGCGCGATCGAACCCGAGCGCCCTGCGCAGAAGGGCCGACCGGACGGCGACACCATCCCGCAAGCGCCATTGCGCAACCGATGCGCACGTCTGACCTGCGGAAACACCGTTCCGCCCGTCCTGTCGCGCAACGCCGGGCGCAGTCCTGCGCAAGGCCCATTGCGCAGGATCAACTCTGCGCAAGGCCCCATTGCGCAGGCGGGCGGCGCTGCGCAATCCGTCCGTGCCCGCCCGCCTCCGCCCCGGCACCCCCGGACGGCGTCTCGGGGGCGTGCGGTCGGCAGCTCCGAGGCGTCCCCGGGCCGCGCCGGGGCCGGGGACGCGGCGGCTTTCGGACATCACGGCCCGTTCCGGCGGGGGCGTTCGGCCGCGACCCTGGCGACCGACCGGGCCGTGGCCGCGAGCGCGCACCGGTCGGCGCCCGTCACCGTGAGGATGGTCGCGTCGCTCCAGCCCAGGGCGTGGCGCATCAGCACCACGTCCTGCTGGTCCGTGCTCAGGTGGGCCAGCGGGGCCAGGGCGCCGGGCCCGGCACGGCCGACCAGGGTGGCCCGGACCAGCCGCCAGGCGGCGGCGGCCGCGTCGGGGGCTGCCAGCACGCTCTGCCAGCAGGCCGCGGCCTGGGCAACGGCGGTGCGAACCGCGGACGGCACCTCCTCAGGCGGCAGCAGCAGCCCGGTGTAGGCGAGGTAGTGGTGGACGTGGGACTCCAGCAGGGTGATGACGCCCAGCGCCGGGTCGTGCCGACGGGGCGGGGTGGAGAAGGGGAGCATGCGGTTCTCCGGTCAGCCGAAGGCCTCGGCGGGCGGTCCGTCGTAGTCGTTGGTGTAGGTGTGGCGGTGGCGGGCGAGCTGGACGCGCTCCCACAGCGGCAGGACGAGGGCGGGGTCGGCGTGCAGGACCTCCAGGACGGCCTCGACCGTCGGCCAGCTGGGTACGCGGTTACCCGAGAGCAGATCGGTGGCGGTCTGCGGGCTGACGCGGCCCTTGGAGGAGTGGCTGATCGAGAGCGGGTCGGGGGCGAACGCGGCCAGGTGGAGACCGCGCACCGCCGCGACGAAGGACGCCACGTACTGGGCCTCGACGACTGGTGTCGCGTCGAACGGCCGCTCGGGCAGGAGGCCGCAGGCGGCCTCCCACAGGGGGCGGATCTCGGCCGGGTGGCCGCCGACGGCCTCGACCAGGGCCTGGGTGACCGGCCAGGAGGGGACCCGGTCGCCGACGAACATCCGGGAGACCTTCGAGGCAGAAAGCCCGGCCGCCGCGGCCAGCTCGCGAGCGGAGCGTCCCGACCGGCGCTGCAGGAACGACAGCGCGCTGGCCAACTTCGCCGCGGCGAACGCCGGCAGCGACTCGGCAAGGCCGTGCCGCGAAGCCGCAGTCGGCGCGACGGCCGACGACTGCCCGTCCTCCGGGTTCCGGCGGCCCGCCGCCGCAGGCCCCGCGGGCGCGGCCGGGACGGCTATGGCCTCGCCCGCCAGCTGCGCGCGCTGGCTTCGGGTCTGCCGCTGGACGCGGCGCCGGGCGGCGTAGGCCTCGTCCCAGCGACGACGGGCGGTGTCGGCGGACCGCCCGGTCAGCTGCCCGATCGCCGCCCAAGGCAACTTGCGGGCGCGGGCCTGGAGCACGACGTGTGCCCGCAGATCCTCCAGGTCCTCCTCCGCCTCATCGATGAGGGCGAGGACGGCCTGGACGTCCTCGCCGGGCTGCGCGGCGGCGACCGCGGCCGCCGCCTGGGCGAGCCGGCGGGCGAGCGCCAGGTGCTCGCGCGCCAGGGCGCCGACGAGGTCGTCGACGCTCCGGTCGGCCGGTGTGCCCTTACGGGCGCGGTCAGCCTGCTGCTGGCAGCGCGTACGGCAGTAGGACGGGGTTCGGCCCCGGCGCTGGGGGCGGGTGAAGGGGGCCTGGCACCACACGCAGCGCAGGATCTGGGTCACGAGAGGCTCCGTGCCGAAGACAGGTCCCGCAGATGACAGGGACCGTACGAGGGAAGAGAAGAGGGATGCCCCCGGCGGGCGGTCGCCCGCCCGCCGGGGGAGGAATCCGCGCGGCCCGACACCCCGGGGGCAGAACCCGGCCGGGACGCGCCGCGCCGCCGCTAGACCCGCCGGCGGGTGCGCAGCCTCTCCCCGGGCCGGTAGCCACCCGTGAGCGCCCACAGCACGACCGGGACCAGGCGGACCACGTCACGACCGCACTGCCCGCCCGGCAGCTCGACGACCCAGACCACGACCACCACCAGCGCCACGACGACGAAGGCCCGCCGATCAGGCGTCAGGCCGGCGCCCTGCCAGGGGCGCTGGCGCGTTTGGCCGACGGGCCGGACGGGGATGGTAGCGTCGAGCGGACCGATCCGGCGTGCTAGCACACGCCGGGACCGGCCCAGGACAGGAAGCCGCATGGCTCCTCCAGGTTCGGTTGGGACGGTTAGCGAGTAGGGACCCCGGCGGCCGGCGACCAACCTCACCCCGGGGCCCTTTCGTTTGTGCGGACAGTAACCCGCTGCGCGCGCAGAGTGGGAGCCGAACCGGGCAGAAATGCGGCTGATCCTCATATCCACGGAGGCAGGCGCCCGCAACGCGCTCACCACCGGTCACATACGCTCACACCGCTGCACGCATCTGTCATATGCCGCCGGGCGAAGCGCACACCTCGCCCGAGCGACCGCTGCTCCCCCGGCCACCGCCAGCCTTCAGGCGCCCCGGGCCGCCGCCTCGGCCGTCTCCGCGACCGCCAGCGCGGTGAGCACCGCAGCCTGCGCGACCTTCGCGTCCCGTTCCACCGCGGCCGCCAGGACCGCGTGGCCAAGCGCCACCCGCACACCCTCGTGCGCCTCCCGCCCCGCCACGCACAGCTCGGCCACTGCCGCCCGCAACCACCCGACGACGTCGCCCCGGTGGTCGTCCTCCAGGTCGTTGAACGTCAGCCGGCAGACCCACTCCCGGCTGTGCGACCGCAGTACCTCCGCATAGTCCCTGTACTCGAACACCACCCCGCAGCGCAGCTCCCCCTCCTCCACCGTCCTGCGGCCCCCCTCCCAGCTGTCGATCAGCCAGCGGTGCCGGTGACACGCGTACAGGACGTAGTCGTGGACGCGGTCACGGCGCCGGCTGCGGCGTTCAAGAACCCGCGTCGCGGGATCAGGGCAGGTGGTGAGCTGGCGCAGCGTCATGGCCACGGTCGGACCTCCCGAGTCGGTGGAACCCAGATCGTGCCGCGTCCGCCCGCCGCGGACAGCCCAGTACTGGGCAGTGCGACCGTGACGGGGACCACACCGATCCGCCCGCCCGGCATCCCGGCGCCCGCCGGGTGGCCCGGGCCGGCCAGGTGAAGTCCGGCCCGGGACATCCTCAGCGGCGTCCGATGCCCCGCCCGAGACCGGCCCAGACTTCCAGCGCGGAGCCCAGCCAGTCGCTGACCCAGCGGCAGCCGAACTCCTCGCCGCCTACACCCTCGGGGCCCGGGTGCAGCCCGGACAGGCCGTCGCCGACGGCCGCGAGCAGGCCGGCCAGCGACGGCGACGTCCACACCTGCGCCTCCGGGATCTCGTCCTGGTCGTCCTGGTCGTCCTGGTCGTCCTGGTCGTCCTCGGCGCCCGGGCCGTCGATCGCGATCCAGCCGATGGCGGGAGCGTAGAGCACCCCCCGGAAACTCTCCGTCCCGAAGGCGTCGTCGAAGCCGGTCTGCTGGAAGAAGTGCATCGTGACCGTCGCCGCCCGCACCTGATCCAGGCCCACGCCGACGTCCGACGCGCCCAGCAGGTGCTGCTGGAGGCCGGAGGCAGCGAACTGGCCGAGCTCGTCGTCCCCGGCGCCGGGCACCGCCAGCCGCCAGCGCTCCATGTTCCAACCGCCCACCTCCGGGTGGAGACAGTGGAAGCCCTCCTCGACCACCGGACGTCCCGCGCCCGGATCGCCGATGGGAGCGAGGTCGAGGCAGGGCGGCGCGTAGACGCCCTTGTCGTGCAGCTCGCGGCGCAGCTCGTCCTCGTACCCGTGGTCCTGGCTGCGTACCGCGCCCAGGACGATCCCGAGGAAGCGGTCCTGGGCCGGGCTCGTGAACACCACCTCCTCGGGCAGCTGCAACGGCCCGCCCTTGAGCACGGAGTTCATGGTCTTGGCGAGGAGCAGCGACACCTGCCGGTCGGTCCCGGCCGGCTCGGTCTGCGCGGTGCTCTCCATCAGTGGCTCTCCTCTGCTGCGCCGCCCGCGCTGCCGACCAGCTGCAGGTGGTCACATTCCGGATTCGGCGACGAACTGTCAGTGCTCATAGATACCGTCTACGGCGAAGCGGCAGGAGCCGTTTCCGGGAGAAGAGGGGCACGGGTGGACACGGTCGACGCACGGTTCGCGCAGCTGCAGAAAGACGTCGGGCGGTGCCACGCCACCGCGGCCGCGCTCGAAGCGGGCACCGACGGACGGCAGGCCGCGTTCGACGCCCTGCTGGCCGCCGCCGACCGCCTCCTCGCCTACGACGCACAGGTACCCGGCCTGCGCCAGGAGCCCGCCCGCCGCACCACCCAGACGATCGTGCTGTGGACCTCCCGGGGCACCGCAGCACTCGCCGCCCTCACCGGCGCTGCCGTGATCCCCGGCTGGGTGCCCTGGGGCTGGCTGATCCTCCTACTGCCCATCCTCGCCGTCGCCCTGGACTCCGCACTGACACCCAAGCCGCTGGCCAAGGACCGCCCCCACCACCGCCACCGCACCAGCGCGGCGCTCCTCGCCGCCTGCACACTCCTGCTGAGCACCGTCGCCCTCGGCACGCTGAGCGCCTGGTGGCTCATCGCCGCGCTCGGCTGCGCCACCGCCTCCTTCGCCACCGGCCTCCCGGACGGCCCGAGTACGAACAGGAGCACCACGTGACCACCCCCTACGACGCGGAGCTGGAGCGCAAGGTCCGCGAACTCGGCTACTCCGTGGGCCGCGTCGAGTCGCGCCTGCAGAGCCTCCAGGAGGGGGCCGAAGCGGACCGCTCCCACGACCGGGAGCGCCTGGACTCCGTAGAACGCGACCTGCGTGAACGCCAGGACGAAACGGAGGGCCTGGTCGAGCGGGTCGACGACCACGACGAGGACGTGCGGTTCCTGCGCCGCGCGGCCAGGGACCTCGACCAGCGGGTCGCCTGGCTGGAACGCCGGGTGCGCACCGCGGCTGGCGGGCGCGCCGTCGACCTCGACGCCACCGACCACGAGACCCAGCAGCTGGTGAAGCGGATCGCCGCCGGCCGGGCCGCCGAAGCCCAGCTGCTGCCCGCCGCCGACCGCGCCCGCCACGTCCGCACCCTGAACGCCCACCAGGAAGCGGCCGCCCGCCTGGCGAAGGCCCAAACCGCCGTCCTGGACGCCGCGGCCACCCTGGCCACCGCCGCCCACGGCAGCGACGCCTTCCGGCAGGCCGCCTCCGCCTACCGGGAGGCCAGCACGATCACCCGCGCCACGGAAACTCACATTCGCAGCCTCCAGGGCGCCGCTGACGCCGCCCGCACCGCCCTCGACCGCGACGACTCCCTCGACCGGAACCTCGCGGAGGCCGCGGCCGCCGGCCAGGCCGCCCACCAGCACCTCGCCCGGATCGCCCGCGACCGCATCAGCACCGCCCTCGCTGGCACCGACCTCCTCCCGGTCTGGTTCACCACCGCCCTGGGACCGATGCCGCCGCGCGAGGACACCGAAGCCTGGCTCGACACCGCGACCCAGGCCCTGACCTACCGGCTCTCCTACGGAGTCCGGGACGAGGTCCTGGCCCTCGGCTCCATCCCCGCCCAGGCCAGCGCCCACCGACGCGCCGACCACCAGGACGCTGAACAGGCCCTGCGCCGGTGACCACTCCCCCACCGCCCCCGGGCACCGCCCCGACCCGGCCCGACCCCGTCCTCGCCGACCGCGTGATGGACGCCCTGCACCTGGCCGGCCTGCCCATCGCGCACGGCGGCCACGGCCCAGGCGTCCACCTGCGCCCCGCCGAACCCCTCACAGACGACGACCACTGCCACGGTCTGACCGCCCTGCACTGGCTCCCCTCCCCCCGCCTCGCGCACGCGGCCGCCACCGAGCACCACCAGCAACCCGCCCACACCGCCCAGCAACTCGTCGTCAACGCCGTCCAGCACGCCCTGACCACGGCCCTCCCTCTCCTCGGCGTCACCGCGAGCGAAGCCTCCACCCTCTGGGAGATCCGCGTCACCGACGCCGAGCCCCTCCCCCGCGACCTCACCGCCCCGCCCGGCCCCCGCCCCAGCGGCCCCGAGCCCATCGCCCCCGGCATACGACCCGACGTCATCACCGCCGTCCACCGCAGCGCCACCCTCGCCGGACTGCCCGTCGCCCACCAACCCGGCGACCCCGGCATCACGCTGCGCCCGTGCCTGCCGCTGGACCCCGACGACGACACCACCGGCATCGCCGACCTCGGCTGGAACCCCTCCCGCCGGCTCACAGCCGCCACCGGCCCCGCCGCGACCCTACGCACCGCCATCGAAGAAGCCATCCGCCCGGCACTGCCCGTCGCCCTCGGGGCCTGCGGCCTGGAGGTGTGGTGGCGCCGCCCTGAAGGCCTCCCCCCACAGCTGCGCGCCTACGGCCCCAGCGACAATCCGCCGATCCGCCGCTGACCCCCGCTCCCGCACTCCGCGGTGGCCGGCGGTGGCCACCGGTGCCCTCGAACGCCGGTCTGCGCGAATCCGCCCCCGCCTGATCCCCACTCTGAAAGACTGTGCGTCACCGAATCAGCACATTGAGACACCTCCAGGGGGCGACCGCAGGTGACCGAGACCCAGCACGACCTGACGCTGACGTACGACCCGGCCAAGTCCTCCGGGCACTTCGTCCTGTACACCGAGCCAGCCCACGGAGTTGTGACGGCCCACGTGCAGGGCACGGTCGTCATCGCGCACCGCAGCGACTACGTCCAGGAGTGGCTCGACCGGCTGCAGCGCTGCGAGCCCAACCCCCTGCACACCACGCTGGTCGCCAACCAGGAGATCCCCAAGCTCTTCCACGCCTGCGTGGACGAGGATGCCGACAGCTCTTCCGCCATCGCAGGAACCGGCTGTGTCTGCCGACGCACCTTCACCGACCCCGCCTTCGGACTGCCGGTCGTCGGCGAGCACTTCCGCACCTGCACCGACGACGGGCGCTCGCGCGCACTGCCCTGGAAGACCCAGGACATCGACCAGTGGACCTACCGCACGTACACCCCCATCGGCCTGCGCGACGGCGAAGCCCTCACATCGCTGATCATCGACCACGACACGTTCTGGATGCGCACCGACCGAGGCACCCTGGGCCTACTCCCCCAGCGGCGGGCCCACGGCTTCGGCCTCGCAGGCGCCGGCGGCCGGGGCGCACTCGCCGAGTACATCCAGCAGCTGGCCGACTCCGACGGCCGCGACACGTTCATCGGCCGTCCCCGCAGTAAAGCCCGCCCCACCCCGAGGATCGAGGAGTACCTCCAGCAGCTCGACGGACGACGCCCCCACACCCTCACCCTCGCCGACCTGAAAGGCCTGACGGCCTAGGTCGACCAGCCCCCGCCGGCGACCCGAACCGCTGCACCGGCGCCGCATAGCCAGCCAGCGCTGGTCCGGTGTCCCTTCCAAACGGCACCGGACCAGCGCTGGCTGGCCCCGGGCCGACCGGCCACGGCTCAGAAACGCGGGAACCCAGTCCCTCCGGAGTTCAGTGCGTGGCGAAGGACGGACGTGCTCTCCTGGTGACGCCGAGAACGGAGGAAACGTGCCCGCTGCCGCGCTTGGGATCTCTCAGGCACAGCGACACCAGGCGCCAGCTGCGGGCAGTTCCCCCAACAGCCCGCGTACCGCTACCGTCGACCATGACCGCAGGCCTGCGGCGCATAGCTCAGGAGGAGAACAGGTGACCACTCAGCCCGGCCACCAGGCCCCGGAGATGCCGAAGCCGACAACCCTGCGCGAGCTGCGCGTCGCGCTCTCGCGCTACGGCCTGCCTGGAGACCGCGAAGCCTTCGAACAAGACCTCGCGTCCGCCCTCGATACATCCCCCATCGGTGACTTCGGCGCCGTGACCGAGGTCATCGCCACCTACCGCGACCGCCTCGCCTTGCGTGCCAGCGCACAGGCGATGGCCTCGCTCGCCGCCCCCATCGGCGGCCAGAAGTGGACCCCGGCCGCCGAGGCCATCGCCCGGGCACGCGCAGCCGCCACGGGTGACGACCGATGACCGAGCAGCCGGACCACCCCCGGCCCACCCCGCTGCACGTATTCCTCTCCGACGCCGCCGAGCAGGCCCTCGCCACCCTGCGGCCCGACGAGCTGGACGTCGTCGAGAAACTCGTCGAACGCCTCTCAGCCCACCCGAGGCTCGGAATCCCGGTGCCCGGAGGAGCCGACCCCGAGGTGGACGACTACACCGCCCGCACCGACCCCGCCGCCGTTACCGGAGACCGCATCAGCGTCATCTATCGCGTGCACAATCACATGGGCGCGGTTTTCATCACGTGGATCATCTCCGGCCCCTAACGATGATGCTGGCCCGTGTGACCCCCGGAAGCACTGTCGGTCCCCCGGCATGATGCCGATCACGACCGACGAAGCACCCACGCTCGCCTCCCCCGCCGACTACGCCGACGCCGTGGCCACAGCCGCCCGGGCGGCCGCCGCCTACTACACCGATGGCAGCACACCCCTCGGCGACGACGAATACGACGCCCTGCTGCGCGCCATCGCCGCCTACGAGGACACCCATCCCGGCGAGGTGCTGCCCGACTCCCCCGCCGGCAAGGTCGCCGCCGGCGCCGTGCAGGGCGACATTCCGTACAGCGTGCCCATGCTCTCGCTCCACAACGTCTTCTCCACCGACGAGCTGATCTCCTGGGCCGCAGGACTGGAGCGCCGACTCGGCCGGCCGGTGGCCGCCTGGTGCGTCGAACCCAAACTGGACGGCCTCGCCGTCGCCGCCCGGTACCGCGCCGGACACCTGCAGCAGCTGATCACCCGAGGCGACGGCCTCGCAGGCGAGGACATCACACACGCCGCCGCCAGCATCCTCGGACTCCCAGCCACCCTCACCGAACCCCTCGATGTCGAGCTGCGAGGCGAGGCCCTCCTCACCAGCGACCAGTTCGAGCACGCCAACACGATCCGCACCGCCCACGGCGCCACTCCCTTCTCCAACCCCCGCAACGGCGCCGCCGGCACCCTCCGGGCCAAGGACCGCCCGTACCGCATCGAACTGGCCTTCTTCGGCTACAGCGCCCACGGCCTGCCCGACCAAGTCCACACCGCCCTGCTGCAGCGTCGCGCCAACCTCGGCGTCAATACCGCAGCCACCACGGCAGCGGGCCCGCTGCGCTGACGGAGGTCCAGCAGCGCGCCGACCAGATCGCGACGCTCCGCTCCGAGCTGCGGTTCGGCATCGACGGCGTGGATATCAAGGCCGACTCCGCAGCGGATCAGCAGGGAGCAGGATCCGGATCCCGGGCACCTCGCTGGGCCGTCGCCCGCAAGTTGGCCGTTCTGCCGCAGGTTTGAGCTGATGCCCCTTGTCCCGGAGCAGCAACTGCCCTCGTGCACTGTCTCTGAACGGACAGGGGCGCGGTCGATGGAGCTGAGTACCTGCCCCACTCTCTTGGCGCCAGACATCTGGCATCAAGCTGCGCCGGAGCCTGACGAAGCTTCGATGCTTCCCCTACTCATCAAGCCGTGCCGTCAGGGCAACGACAGGGAAGAGCCACCGCTGGGCTACATGCGGAAGCTGCCGGGAGCCTGCTCGATGAGGTACTGCCCGACCCACAGAAGTACGAAGGGACCCCGATCGGGAACCACCGCCTCCCGGCTTATACCGTCGGTATATCAGCGCGGGAGTGACCTGTCCGCCCGATGCTCCGGCTAGGGTGCAAGTGACTTCGCCTCAACGGAAGCACACAGGAGACGGTATGGCAGTTGCAGGAGCCTCGGGAAGCGGCGGACCCCTCCGCACGAAGAAGAGCATGTGGGGCGAGGCGAGCGAGGTGCAGGACCTCTCCCTGGAACAGCTTCTCGACAACCCGTTCAACCCGCGCAAGACCTACGACGAGGCGAAGCTCCGCGCCCTGGCAGACACGATCCTGGCGGAGAGGGACGCCGGCGCCGACCACGGAGTGCTCCAAGCCATCGTCACCGCACCGGCCGTCGACTTCTTCGCCCATTGGGAGGAGAAGGTCGCCGGCCGCACAGCGCAGGCCGAAAAGCTCGCGAAGGCGAAGGAGGCGGCCGGAGACCTCACCCACAAGGTCGTCATCATCATCGGGCATCGTCGTAAGCGGGCCCTGGAGATGATCTCCGCTGACGAGTTCGCTCCGTGTGTGGTGGACAGCACCCGCATCGAGCGTGCCCGCATCATCGGCCTGAACGAGAACGGTCAGCGAGTCGACCTCAACCCCATGGAGGAGGCCGACGGCTACCAGGATCTCCTGGACGACGGGCTTCCCGACCAGGAGGCCGTGGCCCGGCAAGTTGGTAAGACTCAGGCTCACGTCTCCAGGCGCCTGGGCCTGCTGAAACTCCCTCTCACGGTCCAGGAAGCAATCGCCGCCGATCAGCTGAGCGCCGCCGACGCGACGCTGCTGCGCACGCAGCTCACCGACAAGCAGGATAAGGCTGCGTCCGAGAAGGCGATTCTCGACGCGTGGACGATGATGAAGGAGAACGAGGTCAAGGCCGGCGCCGCCATCACGGCAATCAAGGCTCGACGGCAGGATCCGGTCCCGAAGGACGGGAAGGGCGTCGCCGGGGACAAGCCGAGCACTGTGCCAGGCCCGCGGCCCGGGCCCCGGACGACGAAGGGCAAGACCACCGGACACTCGGGCAAGGGCACCAGCGTTCCGCCCGATGATGCAGAACAAGCTGAGTCCGGAAGCGGAAGTCAGCAGGATGGCTCGCCGAACGAGTCGACGCTCGCCGCGGCTGCTCGCGACCGCGTTTGCGCAGCCATCGTCGAGACGGCGACGTTCGACAACGCCCGGCAGACGGTCCGCCTCCTCGCGCCTGCGCTGCTGGCCGGGACCGATCTGACTGTGGCCCAGGAACGAGCGCACCACTGGCTCCGACTGCCAGGGAGCGCGGTCGGACCGGACATTGTCGATCCGCGTGCGTACCTCATGGCCGTCCTTACGGGGACAGACGCTAGTCTGGCCACGCGCGTGGCATTCGCGATCGCCTTGGCCGTCGCCGAACTCCGCGCCTCCGATGAAACCCGCACCTGGGATGCCCGAGACCGCGCACACCTGGACTACCTGCGCGAGAACGGCCACACGCCGTCCGACTGGGAAGAGCAGCAGCTCCGCAGCGAGCTAGTTGACTCGGTCTGAGACATACCGACGGTATATGGCCTCCTCGGTGCCAACGCCCGAGGAGGCCACGTCCTTGCCTAAAGAAATCAAGAAGCCGACGAGTCGCTTGCTCATGCAGCTCGCCAGCAACATCGCCCGGAACCGGACGCTGGAGTACCCGCGTCGGCTCGCGTTCGGCGTGCGGGCCGGCGGCGCAATCAAGACCCACAACGTTCTGAACCTCGGAATCACACTCGCCCGCCGAGGCTTCAAGCTCAGGCTTTGGGACCTGGACCCGCAGCGAACTCTGTCCGCGATCCTCGGCTACAAGGAACCGGCGCCCGGCCAGATGACGATCTTCGATGTGATGATCGGCAAGGCCACCCTCGCGCAGGCTACCGTCCAGGCCCGATACCGGACTGGAGTCGGCGATGAGGACGATGCGTTCACCATCATCCCGAACCTGTACCTGGTGCATGGAACCGAGGAACTCGGCAACGCCGAAGTGACCCTCGCCTCCGACCCCGCAGGCAACCTGTGGCTCGACAACCTCCTGAGTGACCAGCCTGAGGACGACGACTTCATCGACCTTGTCGACACCGGCCCCACCCGCGGCCTGCTCCAGACTTCGATCATGATCGCCTTCGAGGACTGGGTCGGCTGCCTCAATGACGAGTACAAGTACATCTCCGGCCTGAACGACCTCGAACGGGACATGGAAGAGGCCCGCCGGAAGTTCCGGCGCCTGCGCGTCAAGACGAACATCCGCTTCATCCAGATCAGCGGCGTCTACCTGCACAAGGACGGCACGGTGAACCGCGGGAAGAGCGCCATCGCCGACGACTCGGTGAACGCCCTCCTCGCAGACGAGGAATGGAGCGCAAAGCTGCTGCCGATTACACGCTACGAGCAGAAGGCCAAGGAGGTCTTCGAGCGGCAGAAGCCCTTGCGCTTCCACGCTCCAATGTCGCCGGCTCTGGATGACTGCGAAGCCATCGCCGACGGCATGGGCTACCCCCGCCGCGCCCCGGGCAAAGCGTCCTGACGCTCCATACCGACGGTATGGGGAAGACGTTTCAAGGGCTCGGACATACCGTCGGTATGTCCGAGCCCTTGATTCCGGCCTGATCCCCTGCGGCAAGTAGGGCAGCTGCTTTGCGGTGGCCGTTCAGGCCAGGCGCCACGGGCCAGACACCGATCGCAGTGCGCGCTGTGACCGTAGGCGGTCCTAGCTGAGCCACGGCAGTTCGACCAGCTCTCGTGTCGGGGTGCGGCCTTCGGTGCCTCCCGGTCCCGGGGCCATCGGTTCTGGTCCAGCGCGGGAACGGGATGGAGGTCCCATAGCGCATTGCCATCGCCAGCACACTGCGCGACCTCCCGCTTTGCACGGTCGATGATCATCGAAGGAGGGTGCCCGGGGGCCGACACCTGAGCATCCGGTGGGACCGATGCTCACCTCCAAGCCGACCAGGCCGATCTGGAAGACAGCTCCCACACCCGCAGCCTGGACGAGCAGACGCCGACCATGGTCACCCATGGCAATGAATCGCTGGCGCCCAGTGTCCGAATGCTCCAAAGGACGGGTCTGAACGCCCCTCAGCCCGGACAATCTTCGACCACCGATAGCACCTCGTGAAACAGTGGCTCCCTGAACACCTGATCACCTGAGCATGGGGGAGTCCGTGGCCCGTCCGGTCCTGAAAACGATCCACTGGTGGATGATCGGCTTCGTCGCGCTCGGGGCCTTCCTCATCGCGGCGATCGGCCTGGGAGGTTCCTACCTCGCCGTACGCGACGTCGCCCTACGCCAACACATGGGCGACTTCTCCTACGTCTTCCCGATCGGGGTGGACGCCGGGATCATCGTCCTCCTCACTCTCGACCTGGTCCTCACCTGGCTACGCATCCCCTTTCCGCTGCTGCGCCCCACGGCCTGGACGCTCACCGTCGCCACCGTTGCCTTCAACGCGGCCGCCTCGTGGCCGGACCCGCTCGGTGTGGGCATGCACGCGGTGATCCCCGTGCTCTTCGTGATCATCTCGGAGGCAGGCCGCCACGCCATTGCCCGCCTGGCCCGGCTCAGCTCCGACAGGTCGATCGACAAGATCCGCCTCATGCGGTGGCTGCTGGCACCTGTGCAGACCTGGCGGCTGTGGCGCCGGATGCAGCTGTGGGAGATCCGCAGCCTCGACGACGCGATCCGCGGCGAGCAGGCCTTGCAGACCTACAACACTCTCGTGGCGACAAAGAAGCGCTCCTGGTGGCGCCGCTTCCGGGACCGGGGCCTGCCGCCCGCAGCCGCCCTGCCGAAGAAGCTCGCTGGGCTCGGCGTCCCACTGGAAGTCACCTACGAGGCGGGCCTGGCCGCCGCCGGCGTCGACGCCGAACCGCTCACCCGCCTCCTCGACCACCACGCGCAGACCGCCCGCGCGGCGGCCCCTGCGCTCGGCCAGGCCGAGCCCCGCGTTGCGCATGCGCAGGCCGGACCCGGCGAGATTGCGCTGCGCAAGGAGCTTGCGCAGCAGCCCGCCGAGACGATTGCGCAAGATCATTTTGTGCAGGAGTCTCCTGCGCACGCGGTGGAGCCGGTGATTGCGCAGCCGTTCGCCGCGCAATCAGAACAGGCGTTTATGCAGTTCAACGGCCATGAGACGGCGATTGCGCACGTGGCCCCGGAGCTGGCGGAAGCACCGGCCGGCGTTGCGCAGGCCGCCGGGGAGACGACCGGGGGAGCCGTGGAAGCCGATCTTCTGCGCACAGGCGATGCGCACCAATCGCCTGCTGTCCCCGCCGCGCAGAACGGCATTGCGCAGCCAGGTGAGGAAGCCGTCCACCAGCAGTGGCAGCCCGTGAACGCACGGCCCGTCCCGACCGCGCGGGTCTCGGCTCTTGGTACGGCGACCGGCCCCGTGATCACCCAGCAGACCGACGACTCCCAGAAGATCCCGTCCGGCTGGGCTGAGGGCTTCCAGGCGTTCGTCGCCGAGTTCGGGCGGCACCCGAGGTTCGGTCCGAAGGAGACGGAGCTCGCCGACTACCTGCACACGCGCGGGTACAGGAGCAACAAACCTGGCGACGGCCCGGTGAGCCAGGACAGCGTTCGCCGGTACTACAACCAGCTGTGCGAGCGCTTCCCGGCTCCGGACGCTGCCCAGCAGAGCCTCGACCTCCAGGGCTCGCTGGTGTGAGACGGCCGGATCGGCGGGCCGCCGCCTGACCGGCCATCGGACCCCGGGGTTGGTGCGCGGGTGCGGCGCGACCGGCGGACCGGACTACTGATCACGGAGTGGCGCGGTGGCGCCAGGCCGGGGCAGCGCTCCCGCGCCCGGTGAGCCGGGGCACCCCCGTCCCGGGCGCGGCCATCACGAGCCCGCCCAGCGGGCGGAACCCCGCTCGGCGCAGCGTGCCGAGCACCTGCGCCTCCTGGCCGGGGAAGGTGCGCAGGAGAGCGGGGGCGGTGGCCACGAAGCAGGCCCCGGCGGCGGTGCGGGCGAGCGCCTCGCCGAGCAGGAACAGGTCGAGGTCCTGGACGGCCCAGTCGGCGGCGACCGAGTAGGCCTCCAGCACCAGCAGGTCGCCGATGTGGGTCCGCGGTCCCTTGCCCAGGCAGTCCCGGACCGCAGGCGTGAGGCGGTGCTGGCCGTCCCGGCGGGTGAAGACCTGCTCGGCGACGGCGGTGAGCAGCTCCTGTTCGAGCGCCGGATCCCCGGCGCGGCCTACCAGGTCGTCGTAGTCGGCTGCTCCGATCGTCCCCCGCAGCAGCGGGATCCGCCTGAGGCTGATCACGCCGACATGGGCCAGGTCGACACCGAAGACGGTCCTGCTCGGCATCTGCCCCGGCGCCAGGAGCTCATGACGGGCTAGCAGCGACCAGTGCTCGGTGCCCCGGCCCCCGGGCCCCGACGGCCAGTACTCGGCGCTGAGGGACAGTCGCAGTCCGGCCGGGTCCGCCGGCAGGAGCCCGGCGCCGACGTACGGCTGCTCCGTTTCGGTCATGGGCCGATTCTCTCGCTGTCTGGCACCCTGCGGAGGGCCTTCGGCGGGATTGGCCGGTTCGCAGAGCTCCCCGCTCGTGTCGCCGTCCGTCGGCGGAGTCCCCGCCATTGCCATCGAGCGGGGCCGGGTCAACTACACCTCGATCGAGCGGGCCATGGAAGAACGGCCGCGACAGCGCCCAGATCGAGTACCTGCCGCAGCGGCAGTAGCCCGGAACTCCGCCAGGCCAAGGGCTGTCCCAGGCAGACCGTATGCTCCTTCCCATCCCCACGCGGAGAAGACTTGAGGGTGCGATCGACATACGACTGGGAGCGCTACGCTCCACCGTTGGCCGTCTACGCCCCAGAGGTGTCGCACGAGCGGCGTCCCTCGGAGATTTTCGGCACATACTCCGGCTGGCGCCCCGAGAGCGCAGTCCGCCGGCTCGGCGACCAAGCCCTCTTCACCAAGGACCTTAGGATCCACCGGGACACACTCCTCCGGGTTCCCCGGGGGCAGCGGGACGTCTCGCGCGCCGACGAACTCAGCCTCTTCTGGGATACCTGTCGCGCCGTTTGGACGTCGGCTCAGTCTGTGGCGGGCGTCGTGGACTTGGTCGAGGTCGATCAGTTGCTCGCTGCCGAGCTGTGGGCCGCCGCGCAACTGGCCGCCGACCTTCGGGCTTTGCTGGATCAGCGCTGAGAGGTGAGCGCGGCGATCAAGCGACTTCTCGGCCAGCTCGACTCACGCCGAGCTGATCTCGAAGCCCTCGGCGAGCACAACAAGGGTCTCTACGCGGCATCAGGGAGCGATCCTTCTGCCGTGCCCGAGGTCGTCCGACGCGCGCTGGAACGCGCCGAGACCCTCGATGCCCACCGTCCCGCCCGGGACCTGAGTCTGTTGACCGCGAACCTGCGCGAACTGGTCGAGCAGATGCGGACAGTAGCGAGTAGCACCAGCAGGTCGGCCGGGAACCGGCCGCACCTCTTGCCGGGCGACCGTTGCTCGGCTTCGCCCCCCAAGCATTCTCGGGCCCGGCGCTCACCCCAGGCAGGCCGACACGGTCAGGAACCCCGTGATCAGGGCCGGGCCGAGCATCAGCTCCGTCTTCCGCGTCGCGGAGAAGGCCACCGTCATGACGATCCACTGCACGATTCCCAGGACACAGGCCAGGAAGACGGCGTAGAACGAGCCGAACCAGTACTGCCAGGTCACCAGGGCGGCCAGGCCCGGAACCAGCTTCGCGTCGCCGAGCCCCTGCCCGAACAGCGCCAGCGCGAAGTACATGAAACCCAGCCCGAAGGCGGCCACCGCAGCCAGCACCAGCGGGCCCCAGCGCCCGGAGGCGAACGCCGACGCCGTCAGTAGGACACCCACACCGACTCCGGCAGCAGCCGTCAGGTGATCAGGCAACCGGTGCACGGCGAAGTCGGTGAGCACCATCGCGGAACCTACAGCGACGAGCCACAGCTGAGCCGCCAGCACCACACCGCTCGAACCTGCGGCCAGCATGGCGGCGGTCCCGACCACGGCGAGGCCTTCAGGCGCCAGCAGCGGCGGACCGAGCCGCCGCACCGTGCCGTCCGGCCCGACGGACCCGCACACGGCACACCGCCGCCGCAGCACCAGCGCCCGGTAGGAACCTGGGGCTGCTCCCTTGCCCAGCACCCGGGCACCGCAGGTGGGGCAGGTGACGTCGGGGACCGGTTCGGTCCCGGGGCGGGTGTAGGCGAAGGCAGCCGGGCGGATCACGAGTATGCCGACGGCCAGCGTCGTCACGAGGGCGGCGGCGAGGTCGGCGGGGGAGTGGGGCATCGGCTGTTCCTCTGGTCAGGATGCGGCAAAGGGAAAGGGCCCGGCCGGTGTTCGGCCGGGCCCTGAACGAGAGGTCGGTGCTACACGCCGCTGGCGGTCTCGCGGACGGCGGTCAGGCGCCGGATCGTCTCCAGCGTCGCGGGCTGCAATCCGCTGAGCTGCCAGTCCGTCTGCATCTTGCGGAGTCTGGCGATCACGTCCCGCACCGCGGCCGGGTGCCCGGCGCGGTGCTCGATGCGCATCCACGCCCGGTACAGCTGCTCGGCGGTCGGCTCGACGTTGAGGCCGGTGTCGATCGCGGCGCGGGCGGCGTCGACGTCCAGGACGTCGTCACCGGTGCGCAGCTCGGCGATCCGTTCGGCCGTGTCGACGATCCGGCAGGTCATCGTGTGAGCCAGGGGTGCGGCCCAGGAGTGGTCGGCGGTCCCGCCGAACGGCTTGCCGCGCACCAGGCTCAGCGCGGCTTCCAGGTCGAGGATGCCGGCGGGGCCCTTCGGGATGCCGAGCTCGGCGAGGTGGACGAAGTTGGACCAGTCCGAGGTGATCTCGTCGCTGAGCGAGTACATCTGCACGCCGCGCGGCTTGGGCCGCACGTGCGCCACGCCGTTGGCGTCCAGGCCGAGCCGGGACCGAAGGCGCGACATTTCCTCGGCGACCATCTTGGGGCCCCACGGGGTGGCGGCGTTCATTGCGTCGCCGATGCTGCTCTGGTCGCGTTCGTTGCGGAACATCAGGTAGCAGGCCAGCAGGACCAGTTTTGGCGGCACGGTGGCGTTGCCGATCCCGACGATCTGGAGTGGGCCGAGGATCTGGATCTCGGGTGCGGTCGGCGCTTGGCCGTCGGGCAGGGCCTCGCGGACGACGTCGATGCGGGCCGCGGTGGGAGCCACGGTGGGAGCCACGGCCTGTCCGGGCACCGTCGTCTGCTTGTCCGCCGGGCCGGTGCCCACGGCTTCGGTGTCGCCAGTGGCACCGTTCGCTGCCTCGTCGGCGGCCTGGTCGTCGGTGTGCTCCACCGCGGCGGTCGCCTCTTCCTCGTCCAGGTGCTCCTGGTGGTCTCCTTGCTGCTGGTCCTTGACCAGGGACAGGTGGCTGGGCGCCGGCAGTGGTGTGGTGACCACGCTCACCCGGTCCGGGTCCGGCAGCTGCGCCCACGCACCTTCGGCCGGACGGGCCGGCTCGGTGGTCAGGGCGATCGCGGAGGTCAGCTGCCGGTAGGCCTCGTCGGTGACGCGTTGCAGGACAACGCCGACGCCCAGCGGTTCAACCGGCTGCGGGTCGGCGAGCGAAGCGTCCAGCACCTGGGCGTCGGGAAAGAACTCGACCGCCCCGGCGGCCGGGAGCACCGCGGCGATCCGCTGCCCGCGTGCCTTGCCGAGCAGGTCGGCGAAGGCGTACAGCTCGTCGTGGCTGGCGCGGGTGGAGGAGATCACCATCCATGGCAGGGGCTCCTCCCCGCCTTCGTGCTCGGCCTGGTGAGCCTCGATCAGGACCCGCGCCAGGTCGGCGGTCGCCGTCTCAAGGCTCGGGGTGTACATCACGCGGCAGGCAGGGAGGAGCTGTTGGAGCTCCAGCCCGAAGCCGCAGCAGCGGATCTCGACGTGGCCGCCCCACGCCGAGGTGCCCGCCTCCATCGCGATCCCGCGGGCGACCTCGCGGACCTGTTGGTCGGTGCCGTCCAGCAAAAGCACACCGGCCTGCGGGAGGTTGGCCAGGATGTGGGTGCCGTCGCTGGTGGCCCCGATCGTGGACAGGCCCGGGTAGGGAGCCGGGATGTCCTGCGCCTTCTCGGGGGGCAGCAGATCCGCCCGATCCGCCCGTACGCCCCACCAGCCGTTGGGACGGTCGGTGAACGGCGACAGCGCTTCCTCGTTGGGGTCGTCGACCAGGATCTCGACGCGGTCGGCGGTCACCTTCGCGCCGTGGACGGCCGGCAGGTTGTCGGGGTTGCGGGCTGCCAGGGTGCGCAGCGCCAGGTCCAGGAGCTCGACGCTGGCGGGGGAGGACGTGCGGTCCAGGACCTGCTCGGCCGTGCTGGTGGTCTCCGGCAGCGCGATCGTCTCGCCGGGGCGACGGCGGTTGTGTTGCTCGCGGCGACGCCAAGCGAGAACGCCGAGCAGGCCAGCGCCCAGGAGCGCGCCGATCCCGGCGACGTCCTGGATCGAGACCGGGGACTGGGACTCGGCCGCCGGGGCGGCCGTCTCGGGGGCAGCTTGTGCCGGGGCGTGGCTCTGCTGGGCTGGAGCCTGGGTGGCGGGGGCCGGGCTGGGCTGCGTGGGGGCGACAGTCGCATGGGGGCTCGCCGGTGCCGGTGAAGCCGGGGCGGCGGGTGCGGCAGGGGCCGCGCTCTCCGGGGCCTTGGGGGTGGCGGTGGCGGGCTGCGCCGGGGTGCTCGGCGCCGCTGCCGGGGGAGCGGGCTGGGAGGGGGCGAGTGCGCTGGCGGGGATCACGATCGTGTCGCCGGGGAACAGCTTGTCCGGGTCGGTCACGTGGCGTCCGCCGGGCTGCTCGACGTCGCGGGTTGCCTCCAGCAGCTTCGGGTAGGCGTCGGCGCTGCCGAGCTCGTGCTCCGCGATCGCTGAGAGGGTGTCGCCTTCCCGCACGGTGACGGTGTGCCGCTGGGCCTGGGCAGGGGCCGGAGTTGCGGCGGCGGTGCCGCTCACGTTCTTGGCGTCGGTGGGCAGCACCAGCTGCCACCCGGCGCGCAGCAGGCCGGGCTCGGTCATCGTGGTGCCGTCCGGCTGGACGCGGCCCTTGTTCAGGTCGAAGATCTCGCCGAACCGGCGTCCGTCGTCGAGGGTGCGTTGGGCGATGTCCCACAGCGTCTCGTGGTGACCGTTCGCGTCGGCCTGCACGGTGTAGATGGGACCGGACGCAGTGGCGGCGTCGATGTGCGCGGAGGCTTGCACGGCGGCGCCCGGGACGGCCTGCGCGGTGACCGCGGGCTGCTGGGGCAGGGAGAGATGCTCGGGCAGGGTGGCGGCGGAGGCCGCCTGACCGGCTGTCAGGGCGCCTGCACCGATCAGCAGCATCGTGGCCACCAGCCGGCGGGCCAGGGCCTGGGTGGGTCCGGCGGCTGGCAGACGGATATCGACGCCGGACAGGGCTGCCCTGATCTCTACCAGGACGCACACCAGGAACTGGAGCCACAGCAGCCAGACCAGGACGGCGAGGACGTCCATGAACGTCGTCACGGAGATGCTGCTCTGCAGCATCTCCGTGAGACCGTCCAAGGTGGGGACCTTCGGCGGCAGTGGCCAGCCGACGAACCGCACCAGGCCGTAGGGAATGCCGGCCAGCAGCGCGGCGAGCAGCACGCCCGCCAGCAGCGCACCGAGCACGTCGCCGGCCGTGCGGGAGCGGGCGCCGCCTGGTGCCTTGATCCGTGTCCTCGCCATCCTGTCTTCCTGTCCTTCGTGCCGGGCCCGTCGGGGCCCGGCTACTGGGTGACGATCGTCTGGATCTCCCGGACGACCACGTCCTGCGGTGCTCCGCCGGTCACCCCGTCTGGCAGCCGGTTGGCCGGCTGCGCGTGCGGGTCGGACGACGGGGTCCACGTCACCTTCCACGTCACCTGTGCGGTGAGCGGGTAGGACCCGCCACGGCTGGAGCGCCGGTAGGTGATGTTGCAGGCTGCGTTGGAGGAGTCCACCTGGTAGCCGCTGCCGGCCTGGGTGAACGGGTAGGTGCACATCGCGGGAGAGGCGTCGCTGGTCCCCGCGTCGATCCGCAGCGACACTGGCACTGCGAGCGTGGACGCCGCGATGTTCACGCCGACGTAGTTGAGGGACGCCGTGACCGTGACCGGCTGGATGGGCTGCGCGAAGCTGACGAACGTCGGCAGGTTCACGGTCTGCTTGTCCGGGGCCGGGGACAGCTGAACGGTCGGCGGCGGCAGCTTGGTGGCGCCGTAGGCGAGTTTGGAGAGCATCAGCGGTGTCACAGCGAGCAGCGCCGGAGGCGGGTTACCCGCAGGCACCCACACGATGCCAGGCTGCTGGGTGCACGGGGCCGTGGCCGGCAAGTCCCAGCTCTTCTTCGTTTTGACCATCCCCCACCACTGGCCGCTCTGGCCGCGGTGGAAGTCCTGGTCAGCCTTCAATGCGTCGTACTGCTTCTGCGCTTCGGCGCCCATCGCACCGGACAGCCCGGTCAGCAGCAGCTTGAAGGCATCGTCGAAGCCCTCGGGGGTGTACTGCGGTTCGTACCAGCACGCCGGCGGATCCCACGACCCACCCAGTGACGTGAGGTGTTTGCCGCCTGCACCGCTGCCGGAGTCGTTGACAGTGATTTGGACGTGCGACTCGATCGAGCCGATCGGGGGCGTGCTACCGCCGCCCCAGCCGATGCCGATGTCCGCCCGCGCGGACGGCACGGCGGTGGCCGCCACGGCGAAAGCCACGGCGGCCACCCCAACCACCATGCTCAGCTTACGCTCTGGCACCGTGTTGACCCCTTCTCCGCCTGTGTGGACGACACCTGCCACACGCCCTTGTCGGAGAGCGTGAGGCCCGTCGTCCAGTCGGTGTAGTCGTTCGGGCTCGGGGTGGTCGTCAGGACTTTCCCGGTGCCCTTGTCCTTGGCGTAGGCCTTCGACTGGTCCTCGCAGTACGCCGCGACGACGGTCTTCGGGTCCTTCGTGTCGATCGTCAGCGCGTAGTAGCGGTCCGAGCCGCTAATCGTCTGGTTGCGGGAGTTGAGCTGGGTGATGGCCTGGTTCATGTAGCCGCCAGCCGCGCCTGTGTACGCGTAGACCATCGCCGGGCGGTTGACGTCACCGGTGGCCATCGCCTCGTTGAAGGCCCGCAAGGCGTACGCCAAGCCGTCGGCGGCGGCCTTCTTGGTGGCGTCGTCGCCGGGCTTGAACTGGATGTCCACCGTGTAGTCGGCGGGCAGGTTGATGGCCGGCGCTCCCGGGTTCTGCGTGGGCGTCGGGGACGCGGAGGCGCTGGCGGTGGCGGTGGGTGCCGTGCTCTGCGCGCCGGTGATGTCCCCGTTGGTCTTCTTGCCGGTGGAGCCGCAGGCGGTGGCGCCCGTGAGTACAGCGGCGGCCGCAGCCGCCGCGGCGATGAACTTGGTGGTCTTCGTGGTGCTGGACATGCGGTGTTCTCCCGTCCCCTGATTGGCCATCAAGGGGTCATTGTTCCTGTACGGCCTGGGCGGTTGCGTGCCCCCACATCGTCAGCCCGCCGTGGAAGGCCGGCAGCAGCAGAGGGGTGAAGGTGAGGCGGACCTCGACCGTGACCTGGTTGCCGGCGGCCGCCGTGCAGCGCGCGGCTCCGACGTCGCCGCCGGAGAAGCCGGCAGTGCCCACGAACGCCTGGACGTTGCCGGTGCAATCGGCCGCGTCGATGACGACGGTGCCGCTGCGTAGGTCCGCGGAGCTGAGGTGGTTGGCCGCGTAGCGGGCGGCCTGTTCGGCCACGTCGGCGGCCTTCTCGCGCTGGTGGATGGCCCGACCGGTGTCGACGACGAACGAGGCGATGACCATGAACAGCATCGCCGCCAGGATCAGGGCGAGCGCGCCGGAGCCGCGGTCGGCGCCGCTTCGGGCGGCCCGCCGGTACAGCCGGTGGATGAGGCCGCTCATCCGACCACCCTTCGGTAGAGGTCGAGTGGTGCGGTGGAGGTGGCGCTGATGTCGGCGCTCACCGGCAGTCCGGTCCCGCGAAGGCCTCGGGCCCGGCAGGAGAGGGTGACGGTGAACAGGCCGCCCGGCTGGAAGTTGCCGCTGGTGGACACCTGTACCGCGCCGCCCGAACAGACCCGTGCACCCTCGCGGTTGGCGGCGTCGGTGGCAGCGGCGATGGCAGAGGTGTAGTCGCGCTCCAGCGCGCCGGCCCGGGCAGCGTCGCGGGCGGTGCCGTCCAGCGAGGAACGGGCGTCCACGATCTGCCCGAGGCCGACGAGCAGGAGGACCAGCAGCATCAGCACCGGTGCGATCAGCACCAGTTCGACGGTGGAGATCCCCGCGTCCTTGGGGCGCGTGCGCTGTCGGAGATCAACCGGCATCGGGCACGAACCTCTCGATCGGGCCGATGGACTTGGACGTCACGGTCAGGTGCATCCACGGCACCACGCTGCGGACTCGGGCGGTGACCGTGACCCCGACCTGCTGGCCGTCCTGGACGGTGTCGATCGCCGGATCACCCACCAGGGACGGCCCCAGCGTGTTGATCCGGTTCTGCGCGGTGTCGCGCGCCCGACCCTGCCAGCTGCCGGGATTGGCGTCGGCGGTGGCGCGGGCCTTGCGGGCGCCCGCCTGCGCGGCGGCCTCGTTGACCGTCGACGCGAAGTAGTACAGGCCGAACTGGACGACCAGCATCAGCAGCAGGAAGGCCAGCGGAGTGATGAACAGGAACTCCATCGAGCTGCTGCCGCGATCCCCGCGCAGGCGTGTGAGCATCCGTGCCCTGAGGCGTTCCACGGGTCCCCCTTCTGTCGTCGTCCAGTTCGTCAGGCCTGCGGACCGCAGGTCAGTTGCAGCCGCCGTTGTTGGTGGTGTCGGCGCCGGTGATGCACTTGCTGACGTCACCCGACTTGGTGGTCACGGCAGTCTTGATGGCCACCACCACGATGCCGACGACGACGATCACCGCGGCGGTGATCAGGATCAGTTCTACGGCCGTGTAGCCGCCATCCCTGCGGCGGATCTTCTCGACCCGGGTGAAGAGCGCGCCGCGCAGGGTGGCGACGGCGGCCGCCGCGGAGAGGGCGAGCACCATGAGGCGCTCGCCGATGGCGCGGGCGGAGGCCGGGGCAATGACGTTGGTGGACATGGACAATTCCCCTCGTTCGGTATGGAAATCCAGGTAGGACAGCGCAGTTCGCCAGGTCATAGGCCCGTGACGAACGTCAGCGCCGGGTAGATGAGAAAGATCAGGAAGCCGAAGCAGAGCAGCAACTGGGCGACGAGCATCGACTGCGACTTCGCCACAGCCGCGGCCTGGAGTTCCGCTAGCTCCCGCTTGCGCAGGGTCTCCGCGCGGGTGCGCAGCGACAGGAGAACTTTGGCGCCGTCCTCGGCGACCAGCGCGACCGTGGAGGTCAGGTCCACCAGCTCGGGGACGTTGATTTCCTCGCCGAGCCGGCCGGGCGCGGCCCAGAACTGGTGGCCCCTCAACCGGGCCTCCTGGAGCGCCCAGCGGATCCGCAGCATCGGCCAGGCGTCGGAGGCCTCTGAGGTGGACTTCATCGCCTCGGGCAGCCCGGACCCGCCCGACAGGCTCAGGTGAACCAGCGTCAGGTACACCGACACCATACGGGTGAACTCCCGCCGCTTCTCCTTGGCCTCGCTGCGAACCTCCAGGTCGGGGGCGAAGAAGCAGGCCAGGACCAGCAGCAGCGTCAGCCACATCGGGGTGATCACGCTGTCGGTGATGCCGGCCAGCCACAGCACCACGGCCAGCAGCGGGCCCAGCAGCAATCCGGCGGCGGAGTACAGCACCTTCTGCGCCAGGAACGTCTCCAACGAGCGTTCCATCAGAGCCAGGTCCGCCCGCAGCCCGCTGAGCTTCCAACCCTGGGCGGCGTAGAAGCCGGCCACCTTCGGGCCGATCCTGGCCAGGAGCCGGTCCTGCGCACCGCCCAGCGCGGTGGGTACCGGGGCCGCCTGCCCGCTGGAACTGCGCAGCGCGTCAATCCGGCTCAGGGTGGCAACGGCCCCCGGGCGGCCCGGGACCAGCGCCCTGATCAGCAGGTAGACGCCCAGACCGAACAGGGCGCCGACCGCGAGGTTGAGGATCACTGGGGGCCCCCGGTACGGATCAGCAGGCGCGGCGGCGCCGGGACGATGGACAGCTTGCGCAGCCATGCCAGGCCGGCGGCGAAGAAGCCCAGCACGACGGTGAGCACACCCTGGCCTTGTAAGCTCTGGTACGCCTCGACGTAGGACGGGTTGAACAGGGCCATGCCGAGCGGGAACACGACGCAGACGCCGACCACGATCCGCACGCTGCGCCGGGTGCCGGACCGGCTCGCCATGATGCTGCGGCGGGCCTCGGCTTCGTCGCGGGCGGTGGCGGCGAGCTCGGAGAGCACGTCGCGCAGGCCCGGGCCGCGCTGTCGGGCGTTGTCCTTGAGAGCGATGATCACGATGTCGGCGCTCCCGTCGTCCAGGTCCTCGGCGAAGAGGTCGAGCGCGATGGGCAGCGGCGTCTTGGCCCGCAGACGGTTGATCAGGGTGACCAGGTGCGGGCGCAGCGCGGGGGCGGCAGCGCGGGCGGAGGCCTGGATGGACTGCTCCAGGCCCACGGCGCCGGACATGGTGTCGCGAAGGCTCTCGATCCAGGCGGCGAGGCCTTCGACGCGCTCCATGGCGGCCTTCTCCTCCTTGGCGCCGCCGAACAGCTTGCGCCAGAACAGGGCGAGGGCGGCCGCGGCGAGGGCGGCGACCGGCCAGCGGGTGACGGCCAGGACCGCCAGGGCGGCGATCGTGGCGGCCGCGCCGCGCTGGCGCGCGAAGGTGATCAGGCGGCTCGCGGCGGAGGGGCCGGTGCGTACCTTGCGGGGCCATCCGATGAGGGAGGCGATGAGCAGGGCGAGGCCGCCTCCGCCGCAGACGCCGGCCAGGAGGGCCAGCAGCGTGGTCGGGTTGAGGAGGTCGGTGCTCACTCGAAGTCCCCGCTCGGGTAGTAGCCGTGCTCGGCCAGCTCGTCCAGGCAGGTGATGACGGCCGACGGCTTGAGCTCGCCGTACTGGTTGCGCCGGAACACCTCGCTGGAGAGCACCGCGCCGTCGACTCCGTTGACCTCACGGATGCTGATGAGCTTTCGCTCCTTCAGCCCGGTCTGCGGGTTCTTTACCTTGCCGAGGTAGACGACGAATTCGAGCGCGCCGCCGATGAGCATGTTCGACGTCTCGCGGTCGAGCTTCTCCTCGGCCTGGCGGGCGTAGGTGGCGATGCGGTTGAAAACCTCGCTGCTGGAGCGGCAGTGGATGGTGGACAGCGAGCCGTCGTTACCCTGGCTCATCGCGTTGAGCATGGTGACGATTTCGTCACCGAGCACCTCACCGACGATGACCCGGTCGGGGTTCTGCCGCAGGGAGCGCTTGACCAGCTCCGCCATCGACACGGCGCCCAGGCCCTCAGAGTTGGGCAGGCGCTCCTCCATGACCACCACGTTCGGGTGGAGGTCCTCGAACTCGTCAAGGCCCAGCTCCAGGGCCCGCTCCACGGTGATGAGCCGCTCCTCGGGCGGGATGACGTTGGCCAGCGCCCGCAGCATGGTCGTCTTCCCGGAGTCGGTGGCTCCGGCGATCATGATGTTCTTGCGGGCCAGGACCGCGGCCCGTAGGAACGAGGCCGCCTCGTCCGTGAGAGAGCCGAAGCGCACCAGGTCGTCGAGGAAGACCTTGCCAAGCCGGGCCAGACGGATGCTGATGGACGGGCGCTTGGTGACGCCCAGGACCGCGGAGACGCGAACGCCGTCCCAGGTCAGGTCCAGCTGGGGGTTGGCCAGGTCCCAGGACCTGGAGGAGAGGCCTGCGGTGGCGGCCAGGCCCTGGACCAGGGTGATCAGGTCCTCGTCGCTCTCGGCCACGGCTGGCAGCCGCTTGCGCACGCCACCCGCGTAGGTGACGAACGTTCGGTCGCCCTGGATGTCGATGTTCTCGACGTTGCGGTCCTCCAGCAGCGGCTGGAGCGCTCCGGCGCCGTAGATCTGCGCGTGCACCGCGTCGGCGAGCTCGGCCTCGTCAGCCAGCGCCATGCGGGGGATGCCCGCGGCCGCCCGCTCCTCGTTGTACGCCTTCAGCTCGGCGTTGATGAGCGATCGGGCGAACTCCCGCTCGATGTCGGGGGCCATGGGCGGCCGGTTGTTGCGGGCGTCCTCGCGCTGGGCCAGGGTCATCTGCTCGGCGACGCGGCCGTGCAGCAGGCGGACGAGTTCGTGCTGGACGGGCATCAGCCCACCCCCAGGGCTTCTGCGCGGGCGGGTGCGGGTACGGGAGTCGGGGCCTGCTCGGCACCGACGCCGTAGCGCCCGTGGATGTTGGCGACGACGTGCTTCACGGCGCGCACCAGCTCGGACTTCTCGACCTTGCCGCTCTTGCGGCCGGCCAGCTGGGCTGCGCCGGAGTTGTCGATCGGCAGGCAGCCGAAGACCTCGGCGGGTACCTGCTGGTCGAGGAAGTACCGGTTGACGTCGGCGGACACCTTCGCGTGGTGACGCTTGTCGTCGATCAGCAGGACACCGATCGGCGGCCCGCCGCCGTTGCGTCCCAGGCGCTCGGACAGCGCGAGGGCACGGTCGCGCACCGCCGCGAGCTCCGCGGTGGTGGTGCGGGCCACCAGGACGACCAGGGAGGCCATCGGCAGCAGGTCCAGGCCCGGGGAGGCGGGGCCGATCCGGCCCAGGTCGGCGATCACGTCGGCCTCGCGGATCGCCACGAGGCCTCGGCCCAGTGCGGGCCACATTCCCTGCCAGGCGCCGCACTGCTCGGGGGAGGCCAGGCCCAGCAGGACCTCCAGGCCGCCGTGGGCGCGCTGGGCGTGCTCCCACACGGTCGCCGGAGAGATCCCGGTGCGCCCTGCCACCGCCAGGGACAGCATGCCCAGGCGGGGGTCGAGGTCGTCTCTGCCGTTCTCGGCCTTGTGGCGGTAGACCAGGTCGCCGCCGCTCTGGTCGCATTCGGCGAGCAGGGAGCGGCGCGGCCACACCGCGGCCATGGCCAGGGCGACCGTGCTGACGCCAGGTGCGCCCTTGGCGGACGCGACGGCGACGAGCGCCATGTGGAACTCCCTTCCTAGTTCTTCTGGTCGGCGGACAGCAGGACGAGGGCGACCTCGCCCGCGGAGGCGGCCTGGGCGATGGGGCCGGACTTGTCCGCTGCGACGGTGATCGACAGGGAGAGGTTGGCGTTGCTCGCGCCCGCCTCGGCCTTGAACACCTGTCGTACGACGGCGGTGTCGGCCAGCGTGATGCCGCTGCTGCCGGAGGCGCCCGGCGCGGCGGTGGCGGTCGCCCCGGGGACCGGGGCCCTGGTGATGTCCTTGCCGACCCACAGCACCCGGACCTTGTCGCCCTCGCGCAGCCCCGGCGGGAACTGCCCCGCCTTGAGGCTGAGACCGACCACGCCCTGGTCGCTGCTGAGCCCGGTCTTCGTGGTGAGCATCGGGCCGGTCAGCAGGGTGTCGGCCGGGATCGCGGAGACCGCGAAGTACTTGGCAAGCTGGCCGCGCTGGTCCCACCGGACGTAGGGAACGTCGGTGTCCTTGGAGACGCGGATCTGCTCGATCGCAGCGTTCGGGATGCTCTGGCCGGGCGCGATCTGCTGGGTGATCTTGACAGCGTCCACCTTTTGCCCGGCTTGTTGCACCAGGGCGGTGGCACCGAGGCCGCTGGCGAGGATCAGCAGGGCGGCCAGGACAGCCATCGCGGGGCGCCGTTCGCGAACTACGGTCGGCAGCCGGTCACCCGGGGAGCCTGGCTGATTCGGCGCGGTCCGCTGGGCGGGCGCACCTGGGTTCTGAGCGGATTTCTTGACTGTTCCTTGACTCACGTTCTCTGCCCAACTCGCGTCGATCCGGCGTGAGCCGGCCTGAGTTCGAATTGACCCATATATGACAGTTCAATGGGCCTGCGGGCGGCCCAGGTATGCCTGCGAGAACCCGTCAGGTCCTCGCCTGCGGCACCTTGCGTGATCCGATGGTTGTGTCACGTGCCTAACACGCTTGATCCGCTCCCCGTTACTCGGTCATGTGGCGGCGATGGATGCCACTGCCCCTGCTCGGCCGCGCGGTCGTGCCAGCGACCGTGCGACCGAGCTTGCGGGGAGGGCGCAGCCGTGGCCCGGCTAACGGCTATAGTCCGCGACGGGCCACACGCGGGTGTGGCCTGGGCCAGTGACTCCCCTCGGGGTGTTTGATTTCAATCACCCCGACGGGCAGCTAACCACAAAGTAGCTGGCGAAGGTACCATCGACTGGATTGATTTTGATCAATCTCGATGGATGGTGGCTCGGCCGGAGACACAGAACGGGTTGGGGACGTGATGGATCACCAGGGAGACACGGCGGCGCAGCAGCACGCGAACCGCATCTCCGCACGCCTTGGCGCGCTGATAGTGGACGAGAACTCCCGGCGCGAGGAGAAGGGTGAGCCTGCCCTGCGCTATGCCGACATCGCCGAGCGCATCAACCGACGCGCCGGCAAGAAGGTCATCTCCATGGACACCATCCGCAACCTGCATCTCGGCCGGGCCGCAGGCGGTGGACTCCCCAATCCCACCATCGCCACTCTCGATGCGGTCGGCGTGGCCTTCGGCATCCGTGAAGGCGCCCGCTACTTCCTCAGTGAGGACACCAGCGAGATCGACCGTCAGCTGCGGAACATGCGCGCGCTCGCGGACCTTCGCAGTGGGGGATCCGAACTGATGGGCTTGATGAACCGCGCGGCCGGTCTGTCGGAGGAGTCCGTCAAGCTCGTCGCCGGACTCGCCGAACGCCTCCAGGAGATCGAACGCGCTCACGGTGGCACCGAGAGACAAAACGATTAGCGACATTCCGCTGAGTCTGCTGCGATAGCTGTCCGTTCCTGCCCAGGCGCGCCTCACGGCGCGGTGCACCGGAGACACTCACACCCATGCCGCTGCCCAGAGGCCTCCGCAGGGAGTGCGAAGCGATCCTCGCCACCCTGCCGATACCCAACCCCTTCACCGTCGACCGCTTCGCCCAGGCGCTGTCCGAAACCCGAGGACGCGAGATCGTCTTCGAGCCCATGGAGGCAGCCGTCGGACCCAACGTCCCCTCGGCCATGTGGATCGCCCTCAAGAGCGTGGACGTCGTCCTCTACGAGACCAAGACCAGCCTCGCCCACCAGACCCTGATCAAACTCCACGAGCTCGGCCACATCGCCGCCGGGCACCAGTGCCGGATCCAGCCCGAGGCCCTCGAAGCCGCCTTCCCCGGTCTGGACCCCGAAACAGTGAAGGAACACCTGCTGCTCACCCGCGCCGGGTACGACAACAGGGAGGAGCAGCAGGCCGAGACCCTCGCCCTGCTGCTGGCCGACCACCTCGGTGCTCCCGACGGCACCTCCCCGCAGGGGCGCCGGCTGACCACCACGCTCACCCACCCGGTGCGCCGGATCCTCGCCTGGAAGCAGGAGACGGACTGACGATGCACTTCATCCTCTACACCGCCCTGCCCGTCGCCCTTGTCGGCATCGCCCTGTGGCGCACCCCCGCGGCTCTCCACTCTGGACGGGCGGCACGCTCCCTCTGCCTGACCATCGGCACCCTCGGCCTCGCCCTCGGGGTCAGCCACCCCAGCCTCCAGGAGCCGCTGCACCACGCACTCGCGAACTCGCCGGTCCTCTTCAAACACCTGCTGACGATCGCGTCCTGCACCTGGCTGCTCGACTACCTCTACGCCGTCCACGGCACCGGGACCGGCCGGCGCCAGCGCCCAAGCCTTCCCCTGCTGGCAGGCTCCGGCACGGCGATGGCCCTAATCTTCGTCTTCCTACTGCCCCGCAGTCAGAGCCCGAAGTTCGACGACGTCATCACCCAGCACATGAACGACGCCTGGGTCACCGTCTACCTCTCCATCCTCTACGCCTACCTCGGCATGTCGATGATCCGCGGCACAGGCACCTTCTGGGGCGCCCGGCGTGCCGTGCCCCGCGGCCTCGCCCGCGCCGGCGTCGTCTCCCTCGCCGTCGGATGCGTACTCGGCACCGCCTACACCGCGATCCGCATCGCCTCCCTCATCGCCGCTCAGGGCGGCATCATTCAGGGCGACGCGGCGTTCCGGCCGGCCGACCTGCTGGTCTCCACCTCCATCCTGCTCATTGTCACCGGCCTGGTGCTGCCCCCGCTGCGCGCTTTGGCGCGCTACCTCCGTGACCAGGCCACCCTGTGGCGCCTGCACCCACTGTGGTCCGACATCGTCGACCAGTTCCCGCAACTGGTCCTGGGAGAGCGCCGGTCCCGACTTCGAGAGCTCGTCACCACCGGCGACCGAACGATCGATGTAGCCCACCGGGCCTTCGTCATCCGGGACGGCTTCCTCAGTCTGCAGCCTTTTGCCGCTCCCGATGCCGCCCGTTCGGCCGCCGTCGGATCCGACGCCGCGGCTCAGGCGCTGTGGGTGCGGGCGGCGATGAAGCGCCATGCCGCCGGCGAAGCAGCCGGGTCCACCGACGTCATCCCCGAGGACCAGGACCTGCGCGCTCCCCGCACCGAGATCTCCTGGGCCTCCACCGTCGCCCGCCACTACAACAAGGCCACCTCATGACCACCACCACTGCCGCCGCCGAGACGAAGCCCCCCACCAGCCCGGTGGGCCGCAAGCTGTCGGACTGGATCGACCCCAAGAACGTCATCATCGCGGTCAGCCTCGCCATCGGCTGCGGCCTCTACGGCTGGAAGGGACTCGGCTGGGCGGTGATCGCAATCATCTTCGCCGCCGTCATCCCTATGACCTACATCCTCTACATCGCCGGGGACGGCACCTGGGCCAACCGGCACCTGACCGAGCGCCAGCAGCGCATCACCGTGCTGCCCGTCATCAGCGCCTCGGTCGCCGCCGGCCTCGCCATCGAATCCGCCACCAGCGCCCCCTCGGAGATCATCGCCATGACCGCGGCCATGTGGGCCACGATCACCGCGATCTGGCCGGTCACCGTCCTGGCGAAGTACAAGATCTCCGTCCACGCGGCCGTCACCGGCGGCAGCATCGCGATGCTCGCCCAGGCCTACTCCCCGCTCTGGCTCGCCGGGTTCGCCCTCGTCGCGCTCCTGGGCTGGGCCCGCGTCAGCGTACGGGAGCACACCGTCTCCCAGGTCATCACCGGAACCGTCCTCGGCACGGCCGTCGCCGGCGCCGTCTACGCCCTCCTCCAGTAGGACGGCGGGACGACACCTCAATACAGAGGCGGCCTTCAACCCCGAGCATGGGACCGAAGGCCGCCTCTCGCCGCCCCGGCGGCACACAATCCCCATCGCCTCCGGGGCGCCGACCCCTGTCCGGCCACCGGATAGGCCCTACTCCGCCCGATTCACCGGTTTGGGCGCAGCCGGCAGCCCCGGCCCGCGCCTGCGCGCCACCTGAGGCTTCGCCAGGTCCACTGCCGGACCCTCACCGGGCACCGGAGGAACTACCGGCTGCGCCGCCTGGCCACCGCCCCCCTCCCCCTGAAGGAAGGCGAGAACCACTGCGTCCTGCTCTTGTGCCCGGCGTAGCCGCTCCTCCATCGGCTGCGCCAGCACAGCCCGGTTCGCCGAAGCCGTCATGCGGCCGACCAGCTTGGGGCTGTAGTACTCCTTGAACACGTCCTTGACTTGCGGACCCTCCACCCGCAGCGGCCCGACCGGGGCGCCTTTGACGGTGACCTGGACGTAGTGCTCGAACCGGCGCAGTTCCGCGACCGCACCGGGGTCCACGGCGCCGTGCCACTCATCGGTCACGGCCTTGATCGCTGCCATGGCGCCCGCTGTCGTGCTCACCACCGAGGAGTTCTGGAGCAGCGCCTCCCGGGTGGTCACCTGCACCCGGTTCAGGTGCTGGGCCATCACGTGGAGTCTGACCTTGAACTTGCGCAGCTGCTCCGTCATCGCAGCGAAGGTCGGCCCGCCGGCCGGATCGAGGCTGATCAACTCGTCGGCGAAGACGTGGAAGGGCCGTCGGTCGTCCTCGGCCGTGTCCCGCCGTGACAGGCCGTCACGCAGCAGGTCCTGCATGATCATAGAGATCAGGAGGCGGTCGCTCGGTCCGGTGCCCTCCAGGCACAGCCATACGATCTTGCCCTCGTCCATCGCCCTGCGGATGTCGTAGGCACCCTGGGGGTTGCCGAGGAACGCCCGGGTCACCGGATTGGCAGCCAGGCGGTCCAGAGGGTTGGTCACCGGGGCCAGCACGTCCGGCGGGTAGGAGGTGAACGTGGTCTCCCACCAGCGCCGCTGCTCCGCGGACAGGAAGTCCAGGATCGGCAGCTGTACCGACTTGTCGGTCAGCAGCGCCCGCACCTGCAACAGCGTGGCCTGCGCGTCGGGTCGCCCGGCGGCGACCACGGCGAGGTTGTAGGCCACCAGGGCCTCGATCGCCTTGGTGAGGATGGTCGCGGCCCGCGGGTGGGTTGCCTCGTTCCAGGACAGGGCGATGGCCAGCGCGTCCACGGCCGCGGTCACGGTGCGCGCCGCGTTCTGCCCGCGGTCCATGCCGATCACGTTCCAGCTCGGGATCACCGCGCCCGGGTCCTCGGCCCGGGCCAGGTCGATCCGGCACACCAGCGGCGCGAATGCCGGGTGCGCCAGGTACGGGGCGACGGACTTCCAGGTGTCGCCGTGCGGATCGACGAACAGCACACCCTCGCCAGCCAGCGCCAGCGCCAGCGCCTGGACGAGCGCGAACTCGGTCTTGCCGTAGTTCGCCTTCCCCACCTTGATCGAGAACAGGAACTCCTTTGCCATCGTGGCGATCAGGCGCCGACGCCCGTCGGGGTAGCGCAGCCACCCCTGCGGCACCAGGGCCTCACCGGGCACGTAGTCCGGCAGCTCGGACGCCAGGACCGGCAGGACCGCGTGCTTCGTCGGCGGCTTCAGCAGCCCCTGGAGCTCGCCGATGTGAAGCCAGTTCGGCTTGCGCGGCCCCACCAGGCCGGTGCGCCACCGCCGGTCGAAGCTCTCGCGCCGGTGGCGGCTGTCCGCGCTCCAGGTGATCCACAGGAACCGGCCCGCGTCCTGGCCGAGTCGGCTGTCCTCACCGAAGACATCCATCGCCGCCGTCAGCTGGCCCAGGAGCTGGCGGGCGCGGCCCTCCATCGTCGAAGTGCAGCGCACCAGGAGCTGGATGCGCACCAGCCCCTGGGAGGAGGCCAGGCGCCCGAGGGCCTTGGAGGCGTTGACCGGCTGGGGGCGCGGCGTCGGCACCAACGGCGGGCGCCGGGAGGAGGAGTCGAACAGGCTGGCCAGTTGCAAGCGCCAGGAGTCCTGGATGTCGGCGGCGTCCGCCGCCGCGTGGCCGGCGGCCTTGCGGGCGCGCTTGCGCTCGGCTTCGCGCTCCTCGTGGACCAGGTGCCACTGGCGCAGCTTCACCTGCCAGCGTGGAATCCGCTGCACGTCGATCACGACCTCGGCCAGCTCCCCCAGCTCGGTACGCAGGTCGGAGACGGCGTCGATGACCGGCTGGAGCGGGTCCGGCTCCAGCGGCACCTCGCGCAGCGCCGCCGACGCCTTCCCCTTGAGGACGAACTCGGCGCGCACCGCGTGCAGACGCTCCTCCTCCTTCTCCTTCCCCTTGTTCTTCTTGTCCTTGCCGGCCGCGCGATCCTTCTTCCTGCGCTCCTTCTTCTCCGCCCGCTCTCGGCGCTCCTGCTCGGCGAACGGGTCCTCGGCGGCCGGGACCTTGGCCACCGTGACCTCGCGGTAGCGGCTGTCGCGCAGCAGGGTCGCCGCGTCGGTGTGCGCCTCCAACGAGTACTCCAGCGGCGTGGTGCCGTCGGCGCGCAGCCGGATGCGGACCTGCTTGGAGGGCGACGACGCCCACCAGGGGCCCTTGCTGGCGGCGCGCAGGATCATGGCGGCCTGGCGCCAGATGTCCTCCGGGCTCGGGTCGAACCGGCGGGTGGGGGTGAGGATGTACCGCTGGCGGCTGGCCAGGGTCTTCACGGCAAGGCGCTGGCGTACGACGGCGGCCGCGATGGCGAGCGGTGACAAGGCCAGCACCACCAGTTCGCCGTTGGCGGAGAACCAGGCAGTGACCGAGCCGGCCCAGTCCCAGGCCGCCACGGCGGCGTGCCCCAGGGTCTGCGGGAGGGAGTCGGCATTCGAGCTCATCGCTGGGGCTCCCAGGTGTCGTTGATGCGGGTGAAGAAGACGGTCGCCGGGCGGTGGTCGCCGTAGTCGCCCGTGGGGGAGGTGCCCACCCACAGCAGGTTGACGGCCGCCCGGTTCGCGGCCTCGCGGGAGGTGTGGGCGACCGCGGCCTGGACGCGGACCCCTGTGTAGAAGTACGGCTGGCTGGCGCCCACGGCGGTCGCCGGGAAGTAGCCGGGCCAGCGATCGCGGCCGACGCCGGTGGTCTCGGCCATCCAGATCTCGCGTGCCAGGGCGGTCAGCTGGTCTGCCTCGGCTGGCGGGAGGTCGCTCGGATACTGGCCGCTCAGGGCCGCCTGGAGCGCCGGATCCCCTTGCGGCCCGTCACCGGCAGCCGCGATGCCCGAGGGCACCGAGGGAGCGGACGGCGTGCCGGTGGGCGCCGGTACCGGAGAAGTCGGCGACGTCGTGCCGGTCACCAGGGGCGACGGATTGACGGGCTGGGGGATGGCGGCGGTAGACGGGGCGGAGAACACTGTGGGCGTGGCGGCCGGGGAGTGGGCTGCGCCGTGGTGGCTGCTGCCGGGCACGACCAGGGCCAGGCCGATCGTCAGCAGGACGGCGGCTCCGAGAGCGGGCAGCATGAACGGGCGATTTGATGTCATTTCGGATTATTTCTCTCACTTGAGTACGCGGGTGCCACCCGCGAAGTCGTAATTCCAGACCGCAGCCTGTTTGACTGAATCACCCGGTTTGGGGGCATTTAGCATTTGGCCGCCGCCTATATAGAGGCCGACGTGGTAGATCCCCTCGGCGGAATTGCCGAAGAACACCATGTCGCCGGGCTTCAAGGCGCCGACCCCGTCCGAGGCGGGGATCCGTTGGCCGACACCGGCCTGGTCAGCTGCCAGACGCGGCAGGCTCACGCCGACCTTCGAGAAGACGTAGATCATCAATCCCGAGCAGTCGAAACCCTTCACCGTGCGGCCGTCCTGGCCGCCATTGGAACAGCAGACTCCCGTCGTCGGACCGGTGGCGTCGCCGCCGCCCCAGGAGTAGGGGACGCCGATCTCACTGCGCGCCGCGTTGATGACGGTCTGGACCTGGTCGGAGGCATCGCCAGTCGGCGGCTGAGTGCCAAGCTGGGTGTACTGGGTCATCCAGCGGATCACCTCGTCCACGTACGCCTGGGAGGCGTTGTAGGAGTAGATTGCGCTCCGCAGCTGCCCGGTGACCGTCAGATCCCGGCCGTTCCCGCACAGGTACAAGGCAGCCGCCAGGGTTTCGTCGTCCGCGTTGTTGGGGTTCGCGCTGCCGTCCGGGCGCACCTTCGCGGCGTAGCCAGCGAAGGTGGACGGCAGGAACTGCATCGGGCCGACGGCGGCGTCGTACTGGCTGTTGCCGTCCCATTTGCCGCCGTCGGTGTCCTTGACGGCGGTCGTGTTGCCTCCGGCTCCGGACCCGTTGAGGATCGGTCCGATGATCGGAGGGGTGATCAGCCCCGAGGCGTCGATCTGGTGCCCGGAGGCATGGCCGCTCTCGACCTTGCCTATGCCAGCCAGCAGTTGCCAGGTCATGCCCTTGCACGCAGGCACCATCTGCGCCATCGACCCGGCGGCGCGCACGTAGGACTGCATCATCCGGGCGGGGATGTCACTGACCGCGCCCACCGGTGCGGTGGAGCCGGGGTCCTCGCTGCCGAACATGGAGACCACGGTCAGGGCTGGCACGGCGACCGCCAGCAGTGCGCCAAGGCACCCGAGCCTGCGGAAGGCCTTCACCAGCTTCACAGGACATCCCCCCCGTCGAAGCCGTCGTTCGGGACGCTCCCGCCGCGGCCCCCGCGGTTGTCGAGGTGATGGCGCCTCCGCATCGTCTCCAGCAGGTCGCGGCCCGGGTCACGGAACTGCGGGCTCACCCGGCGTAGCACCGAGGGGTCCATCGCGGGATCCGCTTCGGCCACCGGCGGCGCGGGCGACCCGGCTGCGGGGAAAAGCTCCCCGGTCGAGCGGTCGACCAGCATGCCGGGCTCGTCCTCGAACACCGCCAGCGGCTGCGGCGTAGGCACCACGCCGGGGCCGAGAGCCGACCACAGGTCGGCCGGGCCGTTGTCCCCGCCGTCAGGGCGGACGATCACGCGGCCGTCGTGGTGCGCACTGTCGTTGCCCAGGGCCGAGGTGCTCGGCTCGGTCTCGTAGAAGGGGTACTCGGGGCCGCGGTCACGAGCGTGCTCCCACACCCCGGCGTGGGCGCCGCCGTTCCCCCGCGTTACCAGCGGGGCGCTGGTGTCGGCGACCGAGCCGATCGAGGCGTCGAAGGCGAGGCGGGTGTTGTCGTAGGCGCTGCGGACGCCGTTGATCAGCCTGGGCCCGTAGGTGGTGCCCATCGCGGCGGCCTGGAGGTACTGGTGTCGGGCGGCGCCCTTGACGGTGTTGTAGCCAGCCTTGATACCGTGACCAGCCTGCCTTACCGCGGCCACGTCGGCCTTCGCACCGTCCTTCCAGTCCTGCGCCCACGCCTTGCGCACGTTGGAGTAGTGCGTCCACTGCTTGTTGACGTGGTCCCACATGCGGTCGTTGGCGCGGTTGATCCTCGTCCAGGTGGCCGGGGCGCCGGCGGTGACGGCCCAGCCGAACTTGCCGACCTTGCCCGCGAGGATCGCCATCCGGCCGATACGGGTGTTCAACAAGCGATTGTGCAGAGCGTGCCCGGCTGGCGTGATGCCGCTCTTTGGCATCATGACGTGGCGTCCGGCCGTGGTCCCCTGGCCCTTGCCCTCGGGACCGTACGCCCCGGGGTGCGCGCCCTGTGGCTGCTGTGCGCCGCCAAGTGGCCCCTTCGTTCCAACGGGCTTGAGCCGCCTGGCCAGCTTGTGCGGTGGCAGGGGGTTGCCGACCACCAGCTGGTGCGCCGCGCGCACCGGCATCGCCAGCGCGGACAGTCCCTGCCGCACCTGTCCGTAGGCACCCATGGCCATTGCCCCGGCGTTCATGGGGCCAAGTCCGGGGTCGGCCAAGGCCGACAGCCCGTCAGCGATGCGGGCCTTGCGCATCAGGGCCGATGTGGCGCCCCCGCCGCCGAACATGCCGAGCCCGCCAGCGATGCCGCCGCCGCGCCCTGAGTAGCCTCCGCCGGATCCGGAGAGGTTCCCCATGGCCTGGGACATTGCCAGGCCCAGCCCGGTGTTCTCGCCCATGAAGAGCGCGCCGCCGATCTTGGAGAAGCGCATCCGGTTGGCGAAGCGTTCGCCGAGCTGGCCGGCTGCGGAGAAGATCCGTCGGTGGAACACGAGAATGACGACTGCGAAGCCGTCCAAGATCAACAGGCGTTGCACCATCACCGTGTCGTGGGAGTCGGTGAGGATGCCGTTGGCTCCGAGGGTGAACATCGGCAGCATCACCGACACGGCGAGTTCGGTCACCACACTGGTCAGGAATACGCCGAGCCACTTCCACAGCGCCGCGCGGTTGCCCCCGGGGAGCATCGCCCACACCCCGGCCGGAGCGGCTACCGACGCCGCTATGAC
This sequence comes from Kitasatospora sp. NPDC127060, assembly GCF_042724935.1. Lineage (NCBI taxonomy): Bacteria > Bacillati > Actinomycetota > Actinomycetes > Kitasatosporales > Streptomycetaceae > Kitasatospora > Kitasatospora sp. NPDC127060. The sequence continues at coordinate 63,353 of NZ_JBHXEG010000009.1, read as the reverse complement.
ATCCGCGAACTGGGTGCCGATATGGACCAGGGCCATCCCGAGAACGACCACGGCAACGAGTACGACGGCCAAGAGCACCAACCCCACGCCAGCCGCCCGGTCCCAGTCGCTGTTCACCGCGAAGTTGTAGGCGTTTTTGCCCTCTGCCCCGTGGCTCTTCAACCGATCCTTCAGCTCGTCCCAGGCCGACGTGTCCTTGCAGATCGCGTCATTGCCCGGCAGCCAGCTGATCCCGCAGTCGTCCGAGTTCTTTCCCCTGATCTCCCCGTGGATCCACTGGCGGTGGACCTCTGCGATGGCACGCTCGTTCGCATTGCGGGAATTGGGGTCGGGGATGATCCCGTACTGAAGGAGCTCGAAGGGCTGTACCACCAGCGTCCTGGTCAGCATCATCCGCATGGGACACGAGGGGTCCGCCTTGTCCTTGTCCGAGGTGCACCCCGGGTCAGGGCCGTTGACGTTCGTGACAATCTGGCCGGCCTCATGGGCAGCCTGTTGTGCCTGCACGAGCGGGCCCTGCTCGCCGAGGATCGCCCGCGGGGTGAACATGGGCATCACGACGAGTCCCGACAGGAGTAGCGTGATCGCCATCTCGCCGGCGCCGCGGCCGATCTTGCCGCGCATCATCAGCAGGGCCCCGAACGCAACCCCGCCGGCCAGGAACACGTCGTACAGGTTCAGGTCGTTGGAGGCGACAACATAGAGGTCGTAGTTGATCTTGTCTGCGGTGTCGGTGAGAGTTTTGACGATCGGGAAGTTCCAGATCCACTGGATGATCCAACACATGAGCCCTACGACGAGCCGCACCAGGGCGAACCCGCCCCCGATCAGCAGATTGCAGACGTGGCTGCGGATGTCGGTGGCGCCACCCGGATCTGACTTCAAGTCGTAGTTGCTCAGCGGTACCCCTTCACTGCTCAGCACATTGAGCGGTGCCAGCACGCCGCCGCGCTCGCTGTCGGCCGCGAACGCCGACTGCGTACCGGCGACGAAGAACAGGTACGTCATGCCGAGGGTCATCAGTACGGTGCGCCGGCCCGGCCAGTACATGGCCGCGACCGAGCGGATCCTGCGCCACGTGTGCCCGGCCGCGCGGGCCTTGGGGGCGAACCGGTCCGCGAGCCGGGTCAGCGCCTTCGGGATCGGGACTCCGGTCATCGCAGGGCCACCTTCTTCGGCTGATCCGCCCGGTCGGAGGCCTGGCGCTTGGACACGGGGGTGGTGAAGATCGCTTCGTACTTCGGCAGGTTGGGGATGATCACCTGGATCAGGCCGATCCGGCCGCGAGTGTCACGCAGGAGCATCTCCCCGGCCCGGTTGGCCTGGCCGTGCGGCGACAGGCCACCAGTGACCAGCTGGATCAGTTCCTCCTCGTCGCTGGGCAGACCCAGGAACTCCAGGCCCCGGCGGGCCATCGCCTCGTCGGTGGTGCGCGCGAGGATCCGCTGCACGATCAGGCCGCGGATCGTCTCGTCGCCCAGGTCCAGCGCGTCGTGCCCGCCTGCGGCGAAACCGGCGTTATGCTTGCGGCCGTCGTGCGCAAGCTCGTTGATCAGCGCGCTGCCCTCGGCGGAGGAAGTCAGCCAGTACACCTCGTCGAAGATCACGGCCGCGAACTGCGAGCGGTCGGAGAAGGCGATGTGGCGGCTGATCGCGGCGATCAGGTAGAGGACAGCCCGGCCGATCAGCGCCTCCAGCGGCTGGGTGCGCAGCACCTCGGGGCGGCCGAGCGCCTCCTTAGGAGGGAGCGTCAATCCGTTCGTGGTGAAGACCACCAGGTCGGCGGTCAGCGCGGACATCAACAGCGCGGGCAGCGTCGGGTCGAACACCATGCGGGCCAGCCGCTGGTCGGCGACGGTCGCCAGCAGGTCCAGGACGTCGGCGGCGGCCTCGCCGCGGTTGCCGCCCTCGGTCGCGATCTGGCGCAGCTCCTCCAGGACCAGGCCCATGTGCGGGCGGGCCGAGGAAGCCGCCGCCTTGACTGCTCGGCTCAACGCCGCGCCCCCTGCGGACATGGCCTCCATCTGCGTCTGGAGCAGAAGGTAGCTGAGGGCTGCCGCCTCGCCCTGGGCGTGCGGCAGCACCCGCAGCGGGTCGATGCTGATCTCGGCGTCGGCGGCGTCGATGACCTGGTGGCGCCCCGGCGCGGTCGCGCGGGCGTGGTGGGCGTACTCGCGGTGGTTGGTACGGTCGATCACGATGGCCCGGTGTCCGCGGTCGATCAGGTCCGTCGTGATCTTCTTCAGCAGCACCGACTTCCCCGAGCCCAAGTCTCCGAGCACCGCCAGCGAGGCCGCGATGTTGGCCCCCGGAGCGGAGGCCAGGTCGAGGAAGACCGGGCGCACCGTCTGCGCATCCAGCGACCGGCCGATCATCGGCCCGGTGTCGTCCCCGACCTCACCGACCGTCAGCGGGCCGCTCATCGCCCAGTCCTCGCTGAGCTGGAACTGGGTGCACTCGCGCGCCCTCAAGGCCGGCGCCGCGCCCGGCAGCCCGAACTGAAGCAGCCGGACCTGCCCACCGCGCGGGCGGATCACCCGGTAGTCCGCCCCGCTCAGACGCGCCTTCAGATCCCGCGCCCGGTCATCGCACACCTGGGCCGTCGGACCCCACACCGTGAACACCGTGCGGGACTGCACCTCCAGCTCCACCGACGTGCGCCCCAGTCGCGCCTCCTGCTCACCCAGGATCTCCGCCGCCCCGTACAGGCTGTCGGGTGTGCCGGTGGGGTGCGCCGCCCACTGGTCTGCCTGGTCGGACAGCTCCGCCTTCTTCTTCGCGATGGCCCGCTTTGCCTTCGCGCTGTCCACCAGGGTCAGGTCGACGACGGCATCGACCGGGTAGGGCAGCAGCTCCAACTGGGCAAGGATGTCGGCGGCGCCCTCGGCGACGGCCTCGGGGATCTCTTCCAGGGCGAGCCCGGCCTGGTAGCCGACGCCGTCCTCCGTCTCCACCTGGAGCCACAGCTTCGACAGGGCACCGCCGTCGAAGCGCGAGGAGAACCAGGTGCGCAGACCCTGCGCCTCCTCCCGGCGGGCGCCGGAGTCCTGGCCGCCCTCCAGCAGCCGGGCCTGCCCCAGGCTCGCGTAGCCGGGGCTGCGCAGGTGCGCGCCGACGATCTTCCCCTCCCAAAGACGGCGGTTCTCCGCCTCCGTGAGGAGTGGCTCCATCTGTCCGCGGTAAACGATGTGCTGATGCATCCACACGATCTCGGCCGGCCGGGCCGGGCGGATCTGGAGGCCGCCGCCGAAACCGGCCTCGATCTGGCGGGCCACCCCCTGGAACAGCTGCACCTCGCTAACCGGTACCGGGGCGGCCGGAAGACCAGCCTGCTCACCGAACGACGCCCACAGGGAGCCGCTGGCCTGGGTCAGCTGGGCAGCCCGGCCGGGGGGCTGCAGCGGCAGCGCCAGCCACAGGGTGCGCCGGTGCATCTCGAAGTCCTCAAGCAAGAAGGCGGCGGCCTCCGCGCTCTCCCGGGTGCCGGGGTGGGCCTCCAGATCGACGTCGGCGGCGATCCGCTCGGCGACCTCGCGCGGCTCGACCCGGGCGCACAGGCTGTAGAGGCGGGCCGTGCCGGACATCGAGCGCACGAGGGAGGTGACCCGGCGCAGCACGTCCTGGCGCTCAAGGTCGGAGGCGTAGCGGGAGCCGATCGGCGTCACTCGCCACACGGCCCAGACGGTGCCGGTGATGGACCACAGCAGGTGGCCGGAGATGTGGCGGATTGCGACCCTCACGTCGGGTCTCCCTTCTGGGCGGTGATGACGGCGGCGGCCGCGAGCATCTGCTGGAGCGGGGTGAGTGCCGGGCCCGCGGCCCGGGCGGCAGCTGGCTGAGCGGCGGCGGGCTGAGCAGCAGGGGGTTTGGGAGAAGGAAGCGGAACCGGTTCGGGGGGCTCGAAGAGACTGAGGAGGGGCACCGGCCGCTCGCTTGTCTCCGGTACGTCGGCCAGGTCGGCGGCTGCGGCGAAGTCGTCCTCGGCGACGCCGTCCTCGAAGGCGAAGCCCCCTCGGGCCAGCAGCACCGGACGGGCCGGGCGCACCGCCCGCCCGCCGATCTGGCCGTTACGGGGGGAAACCATCAGCGACAGGGCGTCCGCCACGACGAGGAACGGGCTTCGGCCCGCGATCCGTGAGTGCCGCGCGGCCCAGATCGCCACCGCCCACGCCGCCACCGGCAACGGGCCCAGATACGGCGCCCACCAGGTCGCAGTCTTGATCAGCGCGACCGCCCCCACTGCGGCGACCACCAGCTGCGGCGGCGTGTACGGGCCGAGGGGGATCCTCCAGTCGCCGATCTTGCCGAGCACCCACGGATGCCGACGGGCCTTGGTGTAGGAGCGGCCGATCCGGGCCCGCGCGGCGCTGCTCACAGCAGGCCCGGCTTGCCCAGCTGACCGGTGAACGCGCCGGTGGGCACCTCACGCGGCAACTCGCCGACGCCCTGGATCGGCGCGGTGCTGGCCGGCTTGTTCTCTTGCACCTCGGTTCTGAACAAGTCGGCGAACGCGACGCGGTTGGCGAACAGAGACCAGCAGATCACCAGCCCGATCGCGCCGCCGATGGCGGCCTTGATGCTCATCTTGCGGATGGCGTGGGTGATCACGATCGCCGTCAGACCGATCATCAGCCCGCTGGCGACCCACCCCATCAGGGTCGAGGCCCAGGAGTTGCCGAAGTTCTGCAAGGGGCCGGCAAGCTGCGTCATCACCGCGCTCCGTTCGTGGGGGAGGGAACCGGCGACGGCATGCCACTCGCACCGGTCGAGGAAGAAGAGGGAGAGGAAGCGACAGCGGAAGCGGGAGAGAGGGGGAGCGGGGCGACCGCGGAGACCTCCCACCGCCCGGCCCGGGCCGTCAGCCGCAGCGGGTAGCTCAGCGGCCACAGGCCGTTCGCGTCCTCGGCCTGGACGACCGCCTGCGCCTCCAGCACCGTCCCGTCGACCGGCGACGCCGGGACCGTGCCGGTCGCCGAGAGCGTCTGGAGGGTCACCTTCGAGTAGGCCGACCCCGGCGCCGGGATCCTCGCGCCCGGCGACAGGTAGCGGGAGCTGTCACCCACACCGGTCAGGTACGCCGACAGGTAGCCAGCCACCGTGTCCCGCAGCGGCCCGTCGCCCACCTGCGACCCGTAAGCCGGCACTGCCGGGTCCGGGTCCGACAACGAGGCGGGAGCAGCGACCTGGGCCGGGGCGGCGGTGACGGCGAACGAGTCCGGCGCGCCGCCCGACCCCGGCGCCCGGGTCATCGACACCTGAACCGCGAAGTAGCGCACGCCCACCGAGCCGCTCTGCGCAACGCCCACCGGTGTCGCCGAACTCTGCGCAGACGGCTGCGCAACGCCTTGCGCAGAGCCCGGCGCACCGCTTTGCGCAGCAGCCGGCGGAACGGTGACCGTGGCCGCCACGGTCACCAGCCAAGTGCGCCCGCCCATCGGCTGGCTGCGCACGGCGACCACCTTGTCGACCGTCACCTGCGCAGAGGTCTTCGGCTTCGGCAGGTCGACGCCCGGCGCCAGGGTGCGCAGCGCATCGGAGGTGGAGCTGCGCAGCCACAGGTCGACGAACGACTCGGCGTAGCCGGTTGGGGGCGCGATCACCGACGGGGCGGCCGCGGCCGCCGTCGCCGTGCCGCCGGTGGAGCTGGGGGCGACGAGGGCCACCGCCAGGGCCAGCGGGGCGCAGGCTAGGGCCGTCCAGATGCCGGCGCGCAGGGCCAGCGTGCGGGCACGGGCCCGGCGGAGTTCACCCCCGTCGGCGATCGGGGAGGAGTCCGGCGCTCGGTCGCGCCGGGGGGACAGAGGACTCACGAAGGGCTCCTAAGAGGTCGTCAGCGGATCAGCTGGCGATCGAGGAAACCCCGCGACGTTTGGTGAAAACCTTGGTGATCGACGCCCGTGCGGTAACTCCTACACAACGGCCCTCACCAATGCATTGACCTGCGGCTTTGTCAGCCTCTGCGGATTCCTTGGTGGGCCCGGCCCATGCCCTGGTGAGCCGTCAGGCCAGGCCTTCACCAACCTTGGTGGGCCCGCGCCGGGGGCCCGCAGAAAACCTTGGTGACCCGGCGCTGGCGGCGCGGGAAACCTTGGTGGCACCCCTGACGGCAGCCGCCAACATTGGTGCCGGACTCCTGAGCCGGGTACTGGACCTTGGTGACGGGCCGCGCGCCTGGCGCCAACCTTGGTCCACCGCCCAAGCGGCTGGCCCAACCTTGGTGACGGCCCTTCAAGACGTCGTACCGCCGAAGCCGCGCACCCAGCAGGATCCCGCCGGCCAGCTCGCGCAACGGCCTCGCGCTACCGGGGGTCCGTCCTTGGACGCGGCGGGCGCGGGCGGAGGCAGCGGACCGGAACAAACGGATGCGCTGCCGGCCAGCCGCGGCGGGATAGGGCACCCGCTCCCGTGCGCAAGATCCTCCGACTGACTGCGCGGGACCTGCTCTGCGCATGCCCACAGGCCTTCGGTTGCGCATGCGCAATCCCCGCCTCTGCGCATGCGCAATGGCTGCGGCGTTGCGCACGGGCTGCTGACCTGTCGCAGCGAAGTTAGTCGGGCCGGGTCGTGTTGACCTGCGGGGACTGGCTTGGGTGAGACGGCTGCGGGTTGGCCCGGCGGCCAGCCGGCTGACGGGGTTGTGGTGAACACGGGTTGGCTTCATGCCCGTGTTGTCGCCCAGGCAGAATTGGTCGTGTGACTGTCTTTCACTGCGGGAACTGTCAGCAGCCTCTGACTGGCGAGTTGGAGCCCGGGGAGCCGCTGAGAGGCCCCGAGCGCCCGCCTGGGCACGAGATCGCTTCACCGCGGATGGCTCAGAGAACTTTCAAGGTCAACTTCGATGGTTCCCTGCTGATCCTTCACCCCGATGACGTGCCGGGGACGGCACTCCACTCCGATGCTCGCCGCCTCAATGGTTGCTGCGGCCTCGCGGGCCAGGACGGCCCCAACCTCGTCTGTTCCGGCTGCGGCCTCGAAGTCGCGACGAAAGAAAGCGACTGCTGGACCGACAACCTGGTGGCCTTGGCCGCCGCCGCGGTGAGTGAAGACCCCCAGCCGAAGTAGGCCATCGCGCTGCTCCCGACGCCGACCGCCGGGATCGTCAGTTGCCAGGGGCTGGCTCTGCTGTGTCGAGCTGAAACCGGTCCTGGGTGAGCCGGTACAGCCACCCAGCACCCCCAGCGCGATCACCTACACGCCTAGGTTCGCTGAGACGGAAGGCCAAACGACTGGGTTCGCTGAGTAAACGACTCGATTGGATGAGAGCGGTCAGCTGCCGGGCCCTCCAGCCGGGCGGCAGATACTGTCCTGTGCCAGCGAAGATGGATCACTTGCCAGTGAAGTTGGACCGACGCCAGTTTGCGACGGCGAAGTTGGACCGGTGGGGCTGTCGTCAGGCGGGGGACGCCCCTAGATTCTGCTCCTCCCAAGCCTCGTTCGCTTCGATGTAGAGCGGTTCCAGGTACTCCCAGGGGTCGAGGCCCTGCGCGCGCATCGTGTGCTCGACGCGCCAGTGGATGAATCGTGAATGGGGAGCCCCGAAGACCAGGCGATCAGCGAAGTCGATGTTCGAGGCCTCGGTGAGCCACTTCACCAGGAGGCCGGTCATACTCAGCTCGAACTCCACGAAGGGCTGATTGCGCTCCCACAGAACAACTGGCCATTGCTCGGGAATGGCACCCCTCGTGCGCCAGTAGACGGCGCCCCACAGGTCACCGTTGCCGTCCACCAGGCGGAGCCCACACAGCAGCGCCCCGGGCTCCGGCCACAGCGGATAGTCGGACTTCGTGTGCAAGAGCCATGCGGTCTTCTCGGGGGTCGGGGTCATTTGACCCACGGACGGGATCCCCGACTCGTGCTCTCCGCTCACAGGGGGGAGCACCATCAGACACTGGTCAACGGTGCCCACGCCGTAGACGGCGACCAGGTCGCGGAAATCGGCCGGCAACTGGCACCCGAGCTCCTGCTCAACCTCCACCCAGTCGAGTTGCTCCCCGGCTTCCGGGCCAGGCGGCATCAGCGCCATGAGGCGCTCCACATCAGGGTGCACAGTCGCCGTTCCTCCACAGTCGCATGATCACGAGCGGCCCAACTGTACGACCGCAGCGTCACGCCCAGGCCGTCTCGACTGGATCAGAGCGGTCAGCACTAACGGAGAAGGACATCGCCCGCTCGCGCCACATCGGTCCAACTTCGTTGTCCCAAACTGCGGAGTGATCCATCTTCGATGGCACGACTGGCCGACAGTCCAACTTCAGCGGCATGCCGTCCACCTTCGCTGTCACACGTCAGATACGACCACCAAGGTCCGCCGGGATTCCTTGATCAGCACAGTTGTGAAGCCGTTACCTCACGAGCCCTCAGTACCAAGGAGTCCACCAACGGTCGCGGGATTACCTCTGGCATCGAACCCGCACGGCCCCAGGAGTCCCACGATGCCGACCCGCCTCGACCTCGACCCGCTGCTCGCCCTCGGGGCCGTCCTCCTCCCGATCGCCCTCACCGGCCTCGATCTCCTGCTGCGCCCACGTCGCCGCCCGCTCCCGGAACACCAGGAACCCGAGCACGGCCCCTCGCCTTCGATGTCGGCACCGCTACCCCCACGGCCCCAGCACCCGCCAGTGCCGCCGCAGTGGTACCGCAGCGAGTACGTCGCGGCTCGCACGGCCCTCGGCGAGGGACGCACGATCATCGCCCGGATCTGGATCTCCGACCTGATCGACGACTGCCTACTGACCTTCGGCGAGGAGCACCCCTACACCCGCTGGGCCTGGGAACTGCTGGCAGAGATCACCCGCACCGCGATCGCCACCATCGACCACAACGGCCTGACGATGGACCCCCACGGCAACGCCGACCCCTTCGGCACCGCCCTTTTCCCCAAGGGCAGTCCCTTCACCGTGGTTCGCGACGGCGACGTGACCAGCGTCTACCGCACCGCCGGAGCCACCCGATGACCGACCTCCTCACGTGGCTGTCCACCGATCCCGACGGCACCCTCGCGTGCAACGGACTGGACTACATCGAGTTCGACGTCCGGATCGCCCGCGACCCCGACTGTCCCACGACCAGCAAGGCCGCCTACATGGCTCTGGCCGCCTTCGCCGACATGGAGCACCACATCACGCTCACCGCCGAGTCCGTGGCCGGCTGGTCGCCCGAGGTCCGCCACGCCCTGCTGCCCTACCGCAAGACGATCGCCGCCTGTATGGGCCGTAGCGCCAACACCTTCGACCGTGCCGCCGCCGACCTGGTGGGCCGCGAGTTTCTCCTCGTCCAACCCCAACAGGACCCCAACCACCCGGGCGCCGCCGACGCCAACCTTTACCGGCTCATCGACCGCGAACGCTGGGCCCGCCAGGTCCTGGAACGCGCCGCCAACCCGGCACCCGCTCTCCCCCTGCTCGGGGCCGACGGCCGACCCGTGCCCCGGGTCCTGCGCACCCCCGGCATCGACTTCATCAAGCTCGACGCCCGCATCGCGACGTTCGGCGGGCGCTCCCCGAACTACAAGGCCGTCTACGCCGCGACCGCGACCTTTGTGAACCTCAACAGCCGGGCCGTCACCGAGCGCCCGCCGACCATCCGCGAACTCATGGCCTGCACCGGCCTGGGCCGCACCGCCGTCACCGACGCCCTCGCCCAGCTGCGCGCCGACCGCGTGCTCCTGATGCAGGACCAGTACGCCCCCAAGCTGGAAGGTGGTGGCCGCGTCGCCTCCGCCTACGTCCTCCTGGACGGCCGGCTGTGGAGGGCTCGCGCCGCAGCCCGTGAGGAGCGCGAGATCACCCAATTCACCGGGGGGTCTACCCACCAGCCGGACATGGGGGGTCTCCCCACCACGCGGGTGGGGGTATACCCACCAGCCGGACAGGGGTCTCCCCATCAGACGGATATCACTAAGAGAAGTAGTGAGAACCGTGGCGGCCAGCTCCTCCCGGACGCCCGAAGGGCTCCTACAGGTGGTAACGCGCGCGAGCCGCGAGCGGCCCGCGCCGGCAAGCCGACCGCCCAGGGCGGCTCCGCCGCCGGCCGGACCAAGAAGCCCCGCACCACGATCCGCACCACGCCCTCCCGCCCCGTCCCCGGAGAAGAGATCGTCTTCGCGGCCATCGACGCCCTGAACGTCAGCAAGCACCCGGCCGTGCGCGTGCCCCCACTGCGCCGGGCGGTGCGAGACCTGCTCTCGGCCGGGCGAACCATCGACCATGCCCTCGCCCGTATCAACGCGGGCTGGTGGAAGGCCGGGGTCCCCGAGCGCATCGCCAAGGGCGAGATCCGCGGCCCGGTCGGCTACCTGGCCACGATCCTGAGCCGGCAGGACTGCGAGCGGGAGGACTGCGAGCGCGGAATCCTCCTCAGCTCCGGCGAGGAATGCCAGGCATGCGGGCTGCGTGCAGCAGAGCGAGAAGCCGACCGGGCCCACCGCCACCTGGAGGAGCACACCCCGCAACCGGACGCCGCGTGCGAAGAGGCCGGGATCCACCAGCAGCCTTCCCCAGCCGGCGGCAGCAGCAGCGACGGGCCGGTGACCTGGCGGTGCCAGGCCCCCGGGCCGGACGGCTTCGGGGCAGGAGTATGCGGGCGCCCGGGCCGCGGCACTCCGCCGCCGCTGCCGATGTGCCCCGACTGCCTCAGCGACCTCAGGAAGGCACTTGGCCGCTGAACGACCCTCGTCCCCGCCCCAGTCCGACGGCCTGTCAACTTGCGTGCCGGGCAACCCGGACAGTGATGTAAAATCCTCGACACGCCGCCGCCGATGGCGGCCTGGTACGCAGTTGCTGGACACCGCGGTCTCCAGCAACACGGCCTGAGTACGCCGCCCGCAGCTCACGGGGCGGGTACCCGGATCCCGCGGGCAGGCCAAAAAAGGCGATGCCGGGTCAGCCCAGCGACGGACTGCGGTCCTTGCCGAGGCGGCACGGGAGCATGCGCCCGACGGACGCCCTGCTCGCGAAGCCGATCACCGGCCGCGAGCACGCCTCGCGCCGGCCCACCTGATTGAGGCCCCGTGAGCGCGACCGACATCCCCGACCAGCTCGACGACATCGACAGTGTCGAGCTCATCGACATCCGCACCAGCGACCGCTCGACGCCGTTCGAGCACCGCGTAGAGCCGGTCAGCAAGACCACCAAGGCGATCAAGTTCCTTGATGACCACCCCGACGTCCAGATCTCCCCCGCAGCCATCCGCCGAATCGCCTACGGAGCGGTCGAGCCCGGACTCCTCGACGGTGCCCGCCTGGACCGCCATCGCGTCGAGACCGGATGGCTGATCGTCCTCACCTACCGGGCATACACGCTGATGCTGTCCCCCGCGATCGAGAACGACCGGCTCCTCGACGAAGCGCACTACGCCGCCGACCCGGGCACCGGGGACAACCAGCGGGTCCTCTCCATGCCCACCGCACACGCCACCGACGCCACCCTCGTCTACGCCGACCCCATCGACGACCTCCTCACCGCCATCGACCGGGCCTCCAAGCGCGTGAGGGAGAGCAACCCCCAGGAAGTCGGCCGGCGCATCATTGAGCGGCACCTCACCGCCGTCCCCGCCTCCTTCCTCGACGCCGGACCCCACCCCGACGACGACCTGAGCATCGTCGACGGCAACAGCCGCTGGGCTTCCTGCACCGCCAACATCAAGGTGCCGGCCACTCTGCTCGGCCCCACCACCTCCAAGGACCCCGTCCAGCTGCTCCCCTCCCACCTGATGCGGCGCTCGCTCACCGATCGGCGGGACCTCGTCCGGAAGATCGTCAAGAGCGCCCACGACGACATCTCCGCCGACGACGGTAGGAGCAAGGCAGCCCGCAACAAGCGTGACAGCGCCGTCGAGATCCTCAACGCTATGACCGTCCCGGTGCAGGTCATCGTCGGCTACACCGACGACAAGCCGGGCATGGGCATGCGACGCTTCCCTGTCGCGGTCCGCTCACTGCTGATGCGCATGAATGTTGGGGGGAAGGCCTTCGACCCTTCGACGAAGAACGGCGTCACCGCGGAGGAGATCGTCACCGCTCTGTTCGACGCCGGCGAGCTCGGCGACAACGCCCCGGCCGTAAAGGATGTCCTTCTCGGCCGCGCCGATGTCACCGACCCCATGAAGTCCCTCGGGCTCAACCCTGCCTTCCGCGACCTCAGGTTCGCCTTCGTCGTCCAGCAGCTCACCCGCAAGGAGCGCCGGCTGAACGCGATCATGGCCGCCAAGCTCGACAAGAAGAAGCTCCAGGTCTCCCACCGCAGCGGCCCCGCCGCCGAACTCGGCCTGCGCTCGTACTCCTCCCACCTCTCCAAGGAGACCATGGCGTCCGTGCGCACCGCAGTGGAGACGGGCGTCCTCTGGCAGGACCTCGCCGACCACGAGTGGATGGTCGAGAACGTGGACTCGGACGAGGCCGTGGACGACCTCCTCGCACGTGCCAAAGAGGACGACGGCACCGCTGGCACCGCTGCCCGGCTCCTCCTCGGCGTCCTCGCCATGGTCACCCTCGTCACCAGCGGCAACCTGCTCGCTGCTGCTGGCTCCGCCGAGCAGCTCGTCGGCGTCAAGATCATGCGCACTTCGGTCGGCTCGGTCATCAAAGCCGTGCTCGACAAAAGGGAGGGGCCGCAGGTGCTCGCCGACGCGATCAAGCGGATCAGGGCTGGCCTGCGCCCGCGCTGGTGGTCCGGCGGCCAGCTCGTCGAGCGCGAGGGCTGGAAGGGCAGCGACTTCAACACCCACCTGCGCCTCGCCGCCAGCCACGGATTCGACCCCGAGCACTACCAGAACGGGCTCACGGACACCGAAATTGAGGACAAGGCCCTCACGGTCCTCCAGGCGTCCCTGAACACCGCCGTCGCCAACCTCGACCACCTGGTCGACCTGCGCAAGAAGAACGGCACCACCGCCGACCTCCCCTGGACCGTCGTCGAGTCGTCCTTCAAGAACATCAACATCCTCCGCACCGACCTCGGCAAGATCTCCGAGAGCGAGCCGCGCTGATGACCGACACCGCCTGGCCGGGCGTCGTCCCCATCACCGACGCCCGGTACGCCATGCTCGGCCAGCTCGCCGGTCCGTGGCTCGCCGAGCCGCAGCCGGAACCGATCCCCATCGGCGAGGACTCCGGGTACGAGAACAAGGCCATCTACATCGTGGTCAACCGCCGTGGCAACGCCTGCTACTGCGGCAAGACCGCGCCCACCCGGGCCCTGAACCGGGGTGCCGCCGCGACCCGGCTCAGCCAGCACGTCAACGGCAGCACGTCGAAGAGGGAGGACTGGGTCGAGTACTGGGTGATCCCCCTGCGTGACGCCACCCCCGGCCACGTTGTCGCCGCCCTGGAGAAGACCGTCGCCGCTCGCCTCGGCATCCCGCTCGTACACCGGAGACGCATGCCGCGCCAGCGCACCTGAGCACGGCCGGCCCGAGCACCAAGCACGTGGGCCCCGGCACCGCAGGACGGTGCCGGGGCCCACACGGTTCAGGTCCGCCGGACGACTCCGATACCGGGCGGCGCTGCGCGCGTTGGCAGGGACCCGGCGGTCGGCGAGCTCAGGCCGAGTCCCGGCGCCCGGAACTCGGCCGGGCGCCGTGAGCTGCACGAAGGACTTCGCCCCACGGCGCGGGACCCTGGGAGAGCAGCAGCCGGAGGGCGGCCTCCACGGCGAGGGCGTCGTGGACCAGGTCTTCCCCGAGGTCCGACGTGCCGTCGGAGGAGGTGATGACCACCCGGCCGGGCAGGAAGTAGCTGGCGCCGTAAGTGATGTCCAGGCCGCGCCAGAGACATGCCAGCGCGGTGGCGACCAGGTTGCCCGAGAACCGCTCCCGCTGCCCGTCGTCGTGGACGTGCATTACCGCACGCCGGTGGTAGTAGGCGGGCTCGGGCGTCCCGGACAGGCGGGTGGTGATCGAGCGGTTGCGAGTCGCGTGGTCGTTGGGCAGGGCGATGGTCTCCACGCTGCCGTCGGGGTGGATTTGCAGGGCGAGCACGGTGAGGCCTTTCCTTCAGCCGCGACTGGCATCAGCCGGACGCACGTTGATGGCGGTGAAGTGGTTCCGGTCTGCCGGGTAGGGGCCGGCCCAGAGGATGATGCTGTCTGCATCGGCGGGGGTCACCAAGAGATCGTCCCCCTGAAGCCCGTGGACGAAGTAGTAGCGGATACGCCCGTCGGACATCGTCATGGTGGCGTGGCCGATAGTGGCGAGCCTGGGCACAAGAACCTCCTCGTGGTGTGGGTATTACAGGTCCATCCAGCCGCAGGCGGGCCGTCCGGGGTCGGCGAGCGATACCCAGGCGGGAGCCGACGGGCTGAGGTCGGGCCGGTCCTCGGTAGGGGAGATCTCCTCCAGCAGGGCGGCGCCGGCTTTCACCTCCTGGAGCATCTCGACGACCCGGCGGCTGCCGCCGACCGCGGCCTGGAGGTCCTCGATGCGGTTGAGCATGGTCGTCCGGGACCCGCCGGCGAAGACGAACAGCAGCCTGGGGAACTTGCGGTAGTACTCCGTCCACACCGGCTCGGCCTGGCTGCTCTCGATCGTGGGCCGCCGCCCGCCGCCCTGGAAGGGCCGCAGCTGCCAGAAGCGGGCGTACGTGGTCAGCTTGCCGGTCAGCTTCTCGCTGCCGTACGTCGCGCGGTCGACTTCGACGAAGGCCCGCAGGTGTACGCGCCCGTCCGCCCGGTTGGCCGTGTAGCGCATCAGCGCGTCCGCCCGCACCGCATCGGTCCTGCGCTCCGACAGGCGGTGCATGGTCTCTGGCGCCCAGTCGAGCGGTCCGTAGTCGTCGCCCCGCCGGCGGGCGTCCGTCAGGAAGGCGAGGTGGGTGGTCAGTACCGCCTGGGAGTGCGGGAGCAGCATCCGCGCCGAGACGTCGGCCAGGTTCTGGAGCGGGCTGGTGCGGTCGCTGACCTCGGGCATCTCGGCTGCGACCGAGCGGCCCCTGTCGGTGAGGTAGTGCAGCAGTGCCCGGCGTGGCTGGCGGAGCGTCACCGACTCCACCAGCTCGTCCTTGCGTAGCATCCGCAGCCGGTGGCGGACGTAGCTGATGTCCTTGTCGGGGCAGAGCATCTGGTGAAGCTGGGTGGTGGTCGCGGAGCGGTGCTGGTAGAGCGACGCCAGGGCCATGTAGGCCAGGGGGCTGGGGGTGGAGGTCGGGTTCACCAAGGTCCTCTTCGGGAGTTGCCGGCGGAACACGCCACTCAATCCCGCGAGCCTTGGCGGAACCCTTGGCGGCCGAGGCGTCTACGGGTACGAGTCCATAACGCCGGCCACCAAGGTTGCCGCCAAGGATTCCCCGAGGTCTCCAAGGGATCCTTGACGGGCGCCTCTGACCTGCGCAGACAAGGCCACCAACCTACGGCTGCTCCGGCCCGGAGGCCTCGCGCAGGTACTTGTCGGCCGTGACCGGCTTGAGGTTCAGGATCGCGGCCAGCTCGTCCGCCGTCAGGTCTGGGTTTTTCTTCAGCAGCTTCTTCGTGCGCTCAAGCCGCTCCTTGGCCTCCTGGCGCTTGGTCGGTCCGGTCGGCTCATTTGGGTCGCGCCGGTAGGCGGCCGCGGTCTCGGGCGTCACCCCGAGCTGCTCGGCCAGGTCCTCGTCGGTGAGCCCCGGGTTCTCCTGGAGGAGCTGCGCGGCCCGGGCACGTCGTTCGGCGGCCTTGTCCTCGGGCCGGGCGTCCTGGCGGCCCAGCTCGTTGAGGTACCGGTTGGCCGTGGTGTGTCCGATCCCTAGGCGCCGGGCGACCTCGCCGCCGCTGATGCCCGGGTTGGCCTCGGCCAGCTCGCGCACCGCGGTGCGTCGGCTCTCCGTCTCCTCCCCGTCGATGGAGCTGGGGCCGGAGACTTCCTGGAGGTAGCGGAACGCCGTACGGGGGTGGACCCCGACCGTGTCTGCGATCTCGGCGACCGTCATGCCCGGGTTCTCCTCGTACAGTTTGTTCACCTGTGCGCGCCGCTCTGCAGTCCGGGCCGACGCGGCCTGGCGGGCGGCATCCAAGCGGGCTTCCCAGTCGGCCGGGGCGGCCTGACCCTTGACCCCGCCGACGGGGTTGCGGCCTTCGGTGTTCCAAAGCTCGATGGTGCTGCGGAACCAGAAGTCGACTCCGTAGAAGGTGCGGTCCGGATCCGGCAGCCGGGTCCGCTTGGTGCTGGCGTAGGCCGGGTTGTTGGCGGCCTTGACCCCGGCGTAGTAGGACTCCCAGGTCTTGTAGGTCGGCCGGCGGTCCTTCGGCACCGCCATCCGCGCCTCCTCCAGAGAGAGGAGCTCGTGGCCGGCCACCCACTCTTGAAGGTCCTGCTCGGACATGGCGTCGAGCTCGTCGGCCGTCAGGTCGACGATCGTGCCGTCCTCGGCCTCCTGGTCGAGCCAGCTGCGGATCAGGCCGCGCAGCTCGTACTCGGTGAAGGTGCTGTAGTCCGGCAGGCTCGGGATGATCTCCAGCGTCTCCGGCTCCGGGGGCTTCCTCTTGCCCTTCTGCTTCGCGAAGTTCCGGGCGAGCGTCTCGCTCTGCTCTAGGTCGAAGAGTTCCTTGGAGCCCAGGCCGCCAGCTACGCTGTCGATCTGCTTGTAGGCGCCCTTGTTGCCCAGCGAGCGGGCGTTCCAGCCGGCCTTGGCTGCCAGGTCCTCTCGGTCGATGACCCCGCGTCCGATCATGATCATGGTGTCCTCCAAGGGGGACGGAGTGAGTTTCGGGCGACCGCCCGTAGTGACATGGTTATGTATACCATGAATCAAGCATTGAAGTCAAACTTGGTGCACGCCTCGGCAGCCACGGCGCGCCGCTGGACGTCGCGCCGCAAGGCCGCCGGCCCCGGCGAACGCGCGGCAGGATAACTACAAGGCACCCGGCCGCGGCGCGGCCGCAGGCCGGGCGGCACCCAATCGCCCGCCCGGACAAGGCTGCTACGCGGCAAGGTCGAGGCCCACCGCCCGGACGTCGAACGTCACCAGACTGCGGGGGACCGGATGCTCCTTGGATCGGTAGATCTGCATCTCCAGCCGACCCGCGACGACCACGCGGCGGCCGACCGACAGATCCTCGGCCGCCGCTGACCCCGCACCCCGCACGGTGCAGCGCAGTAGCAACGGCAGCTCAATGCCTCCCGTCCCCGTGCGGCCCTGGCCGTGCTCGACGGTGAACAGGACCACGGTCTCGCCCGTGTCGGCGTTGGTCCGCGAGTCGATCTGCGCGATCCGGCCGGTGAAGGTCTCCAGGCGCTCCGGCACGGGGTCGAGCTGCTCGAACCTGGACGTGCCGGGCTCGTGGCTGGGCGGCACGTGCAGGGCCGCCCGCGCCTTGCGGGCCCCCTCGCTGTTGGTCCTTCCCTTCAACTGCCCGTGGACCGTGCGCACCTCGGCCAGCAGCGCGTCCGCCTCGTCGCGCCGCTGCGTGGTCCCCGCCTCGCCGTCGCGCGCCGCCCGCGAACACAGATTGGAGTGCGCGCCCTCGATCTCCTCTAGCGCGATGCCCACGGCCGCCGCTGCGCCGGGGCGCAGTCGCTTGCGGGAGAATCCCCACTTGCCGTCCTCGGACTCCAGGACCACCAGCGACTCGGCGGGCCAGCCGGTCTCGTCCAGCGGGCCGAGTAGGACATCCAGCTGGCAGGTCACCCGGGAGTCGTGCAGCGGCTGCCACGGGTACCAGGACCAGGGCGTGCGCGCGCACAGGAACGCGTAGGCGCCCTCGCCCGTCGGGTCCTGGTCGGAGCTGTGCAAGTGGCCGACGTAGGCCGCCAGGTGTGCGAGTTGCCAGCCGATGGCGTCGAGGTGCGGGGCGGGTACGGACATCGTCAGCTCGGCCACCGCGCCCTGGCGCTCGGAGATCCGCAGGTGCAGGACCAGTAGGTCGTTCGAGGTGTCCCGCTGCCGTTGGGCCGGGTGCACCGTGCTGGTGGTGGGAGTGGGCATGGCTGCCTCCTTGCCTGTACGAGGTTCGATCGACATCCGGGAGCCACCCGAGTGTCACGATAAAGACTACCATGAAAATAGCACCAAAAGGGGCGGGGGCGTCGGCCCGGCAGACCCCATCGGGGCCATTGGCCGGCGGGGCCGGCGCCCCCGCCCCGCCGGTCACGGCGTGATCAGCGGCAGCAGGGCGCGGCGCGGCGCGGACAGTGCGAGCTCGGGCAGCCGCCGCGGCTCCTGCTCCAGGGCCCAGTGAAGCCGCTCCATCATCCGCGCGAAGTCGGGACCCTCGTCCTCGATCACCACGCCCGGCCTCGGGGCGCCGGGCTTCCTCGACAACGCGATCAGGTCCGCCATGCTGATGTCGGGCCGGAAGCTGTCCCCGCGGACCTGCTCGACCAAGGCGGTCGCCTCGGCGATCCGCGGCCGCCGCAGCACGCCCAGCAAGCTGTCGCGCCGGCTCGCCAGGAAGCAACTGGAGCACGAGCACCGGCTCGACCCCAGCCAGTCACCGGCTCCAGGCTCCGAGTCGTAGCACCAGTGCCACTCGTAGTCCTGCTCCGCATGGAGCTCGCGCACCTGCGCCTTCGTCCACGCCTTCACCGGCAGCCACTCGTCCACGTGCCGCGACGCGTTCGACTTGACGCTGCGGTAGGCCGGGCGCCGCGCCCGGGTGGCCGACTCCTCGCCGCGCAGCCCCAGCACCTTGAGCACCCGCACCGGCCGGCCCAGCAGCGGCCGCAGCCGCCGGACCTCCAGGGTGTGCGAGGCCTCCTCCAGCTGCTCCTTGAAACCCTTCGTGCAGTAACGAGTGCCCAGCCGCATGAAACGCCCGTACAACGCGGTGTAGGTCAGCAGGTCGTAAGGCTCCTGGCCGCCGGCGCCGTCGTCGCGCATCTTGGTGCGCTCCAGGTGCCGCGAGCGCGGAACGCCGGACTCGCGGCTCTGCCGGGCCGCAAGCTCGGCGACGCTGGCATACCGGCGCCCGCCCACGGTGACCGCCGGCCATTCCATCGGGCCCAAGGTGGCATGGAACGTCCAGACCCGGTCGGCGACTCCGGCCGCCCGGGCGGCCTCCATCAGCACGTGCTGCATCGCACGGGAGTCCGCGCCGCCCGAGAGGTTGCCGCAGATGATGTCGTAGTCGGTGAGGTCCGGCATCGGGCCGGGGGTGATCGTGTTGCTGGTCATCGGCTTCCTTGACGGGGGATGGCGCCGGAGGTCGGCGCGATGGTGCTGCGCCGCAGGGCGCGGCGGGCCGGGGAGCTGCTGCTCGGAACTCGGCGCGGGGCCTGGCCGGGCGGCTGTGGCCGCCCGGCCGGTTGCTGCTGTGCGAGGGTCAGGCCTCGATGCCGTCGTCCCGGCGCTGGCCCGGGATCCGGGGCCTGCTGCCGGGCGCCGGGTGGGGGGAGCGCTGGCCGGGGAGGTCGGTGTGCGGGATCGCGGGCTCGTTGTCGTCGCCCTCGAAGTCCTGCGGCTGCTCGTTCACGGGGGTACCCCTTTGCGTGTGCGGTTCGATGCCATGCGGGAGCCACCCGCTATGGCAAGGGAATGAATACCATGAAAGAGGTATCGCTAAACGCGAATCGTACAGTCCAGCCTTCGGGGTCAGGATCGACGGAACAGGCCGACCGCTGCGGACAAGGTGTCCCACAACCCCGTGCATGCGCTAAGGTCAAGGTATCTCTTGATGCACGGTGCGAGGGTTTCGACCCCGTCCTTTCGTGTCAGAGGTTCGATTGGAACGGCGCTGGGCTAGCCCCCTCCCGCAAGGGACCCGCAAGGGCAGCGCCGTTCTGCTATCCAGGACACCGGTCGCCGGCCGCACGGCGGCCAGGCCGGGGCGGGGGCGCCGCTCGCCCCGCCCCGCCCGCAGTTCTAGGCCTGCGGCTGCTCCTCGTTCAGGTCATCCTCCTGGACCTCCGGCTCCTGGGCGTCCTCGTCCTTTGCCTGGCCCTCCTCCTGCTCGGGCTGCACTTTGGTCCCCGGCACGTCCTCCGCCTCCTCGGACTCGTCGGCCTGGTCGTCCTCGTTGTCGGGAGTCTCCGGCTGCGCAGGCTCCTGCGGCCGCGCCTTGGCCGCCTTGGCCTCGGCCTTCTCCTTCTTCTCGACCGCGGCCACCATCTCCTTCTCGATCGCCGCGAGCGTGTAGCCCTCGGCCCTGAGGAAGCGCAGCCAGTCGGCGGTCCAGCCGTCAGCCACGGCCCAGTGCTTCTTGCGGCTCATGTGAAGCTCGAAGGCCATGGCGACCTGTGCGAACACGGCGTTGAACGTCCGCCGGTTGCGCCGCAGGCGGGCGTTCAGGGCATTGAAGAAGCCCCGGGGAGTCGCCCGGGTGACTCGCTGGCACGGCTCGTTGAAGTACGCCGCGATCAACTCGACGTTGCCCGGCGAGACCGCGTCCGCGTACCAGGACGGCATCTCCGTGACCACCTGCATGGCCAGGGCCATCGCGCGGTCCGACAGCTTCTCCGTGACGATCTTCTTCACGAACTTCCCGCGCACGGTGCGGGCGTCGGCCTCGGCCTTGTTCTTGCTGGCGACCTCGGACGGGCTGGGGCCGTCGCCCTTCGCCTTGCGAGCGAGGTCCGCGCGCTTGTGCTTGTTGGCCCGCCAGTCGGCGCAGGCGAACACCACCTCGTCTGACCACTCGAAGACGAAGGCCTTGCCGGGGCACTGGGCGCTGTGCTTCTCGGGGTCGATCGGCTCGCCGTTGGCATCGACTAGGTCGCGCAGCAGGCGGTCCGTGATGCCCGGCTGCTCGTACCAGGACCGGCGGGGCAGCTCGACCAGCCCCTTGCCCTTCCACTCCGCGCGGGCCGCGTCCTTCACGGCCCTCTCCGCCTTCTGTCGGCGCAGGCTCTGCATGGCGTGCTGCCAGTTGCCCTTGTCGGCCGAGCCGGACTCGGCGTCCTCCTCACGGGCCCGAGCCAGTTCCTCGACCGCGCCGGGAACGCCCTCGACCTCCGCGAGGGCGATCAGCTCGTCCAGGTCGAACTCGTGCTGCGCGGCCTCCCGCTTGACCTCCTTGGGCAGGGAGGTCGCCCGGCGGGCCTGCTTGATCTGCTCCACCGTCAGACCGGCCGTCGTCGCGGCCTTCTTGAGTTCCTCATCGGACAGCCCCAGCAGGTCGAGCTGTTCGGCGGCGCTGGCCACGTCGGCGGAGGTCATCGCCCTGCGGAGCAGGTTCTCCTGGAGGGACTTCGCGACGGCGGCGGCGATCACCTCGGCGGACTGGCCGATCAGGTCCGCGCGGACCATGCAGGGGACGGCACGGATGTCGCGCTCGCGGCCCTCGTCGATGCACTTCTGAGCGGCGGCCTGGGCGCTGAGCATGCGGCGCTGGCCCGCCACGACGCCGTAGGTGCCGTCCAGGAAGGGCCGGACGAGAAGAGGCGTCTCGACGCCGTCCGCCTCCACCGACTCCAGCATCGCCTCGTCGGGGTCGGTCTCCTCGGTGCGGACGTTGTACTCGTCCAGTACCAGCTTGCGGGGGTCGAGGTAGTGCAGTTCGCCGATGCTGCGGTACAGCAGTCCGTCGGCGGTGCGGGTCTCCACGGTGACGTTCTCGGGAGTGGTGATGGTCATGGTGCGGTGTTCTGTCCTTACGCGAGGTTCGATCGCCTTCCGGGAGCCACCCGGCCTAACAAGAAAAAGAATACCATGAAGAGTGCACTGAAAACGGGTTCGGTGCACCCCGGACGACGCGTCAGCTGGCGGCCGGCCAGGTCCCGCCGCGACCCGCGCCGCAGGCCGCCGACGGTCGACGGCGAGCCGGGGCCCGGCCTCCAGGTGGGCTCGGAGGCTTGGGCCCCGGCGCGGGCGCGCCCCGGTGTCCCGGGAGGCGCCCCGGGCGGTCAGAACCGGTAGCGGTCCAGGTGAAAGGCCGGTGACGGCAGCAAGGTCACGACCAACTCGGCATCGAACGGCGGCGCCTGGTGCTCGGTGGCCTCCGCCAGGTAGGCGCGCACCATCTCCGTCGAGAAGCTCTCGCCCAGCTCACGACGCCCGAAGTCGACCTCCCGCCGACTTCCGTCAACGCCGATGACCACCACCCCGTTCGGCGACCACTCGGTCTTGTTGTCGTAGTCGTCGTACGCGGCGGCGCTGCGCACCTCGGTGGGCGCCGGCCAGCCGCGCTCCGCGCACACCTCGCTCACGCAGGCGGCGAGGGCGAGCACCGCACGGCGGTGCAGCTCGGAATGCGCCTCCTGGATCAGCAGTTCCAGGGCGGTGTCCTGCATCCGGAAGAGGCGGTCCGCCATGGTGGTGCGGGTCCGGCGGAGCAGGCGGCCCAGGCGCCGCCAGGCCCTGGTCCGGCCGCCGGGGCCGGGCTGGCGCCGGACCCGGGCGCAGCCGGGCACGTCCACCTCGACTCCGCGAAGCCGTCCGGCGGGCGCGTGCAGGGCGGCGTCGGCCTGCTCGGCGTCGATGCCGATCCAGACGGCGCCGTCCTCCTGGACCTGGAAGCCGATGCGGAAGCCCGCGACTGCCAGGACCGGGATGCTCTCCGGGCAGCCCGGGTCGGCGGGCAGCAGGTGGGCGCTGGCGTGCAGTGCGGTGATCTGGTGCTCGGTGAAGGTGTGCATGGGTGTCCCGGGTGTTCGATGTGCTGGGCGCGGGGCGCCGCTGGTGCGAGGTGCTGCGGCGGGACCATCTGGCGCCCGGCGGCCGGGCCCACCATGGGTGGGGCCGGCCGCCGGGCGGTGGCGTGATGGATCGGGCGAGTCAGCCGTAGTAGGCGGTGAGGATCCACTGTGGGGCGCTCTGGGCGGTGGTCAGGCCGAGTACGTCCATGGCCTTGCGGAGCCTGTCGCTCCAGCCTTCGGAGGCGGCCTGGGTGGTGAGGGCGGCGAAGTCGAAGGCTTCGGTCTCGCCCCACTCGACCGAGCGGACCTTCATGGCGAGGCAGTAGCTCGGGTACTCGTAGGAGCCGGTCACGACGAACTCGATCCCGAGGAGGTCCTCGGCGTCCTGCCTGCGGCCGAAGTAGCCCTCGATCTGCCAGTCGGTCTCGGCGAAGCCGACACTGGAGGCGAGCAGCTGTGTCGTCGCGGCCTCTGCGAAGTCCTTATCCTCGCCGTTGAACCAGCCGACGGAGAGGGCTCCGTAGCTGTCGAGCTGGTTCACCTTCCAGCCGTCGCTGTCGCCGCCGAGTGCGTAGCCGTACACGAGGCGGGCGGTGGGGCCCATGCCCATGGGGGCTCCTTGTGGTGTGGTGGTGGGTCAGTCGGTGACGGTGAGGCAGGTCAGCGGAACGCCATGCACCCGGTAGGACTTGGCGTTGGCGGGCACCGGGAACCTGGTCTGGCGGGCCCAGCGCAGCGAGTCGGTGGAGGCCTCGTCGAGGTCGAGGTCCGCCCGGTTCCCGTCGATCGCGGCCACGGTGCCGCTCAGGCCGATGAGGTACTTCGGCTTGAGGTTGCGGGTGGTGACGGTGCTGCCGGTGGTGACGGCGGCGGCGCGGATCTTCGCCAGGGCGTCGCGGCGGTCCCTGATGGCGGTGACCATGCGGTCGAGGTCGCCCTCGGTGGCGTCGGTGAGGATGTAGCGGGTGGCGTCGGCGAGCGACACGGGGCCTCCTGGAGTGCCATGTTCTGGGTTCGATGTCAGCCCGAGAGCCACCCGGCCTGACAAGGAACAGACTACCATGAAAAGTGCATCAATGGGGGGTGTGTGCCGCCCACCGGTGCTCGCGGTCGGCGCTGCCGGGCGGCGGCTGTGCGCCGGCGGCGCGGGTGCGGAGGGCGGGGGCGGCTGCCCGGCGCGGATGGCCGGGCAGCCGACGCTCACTCCGCCCAGCTGAGGGTGGGCAGCAGGCTTCGGACATGGGTGGCAGCCCACCGGCCGGTCGGGCTGGCGGGGTTCCAGCCGCCGGGCTGGCGGACGCAGGCGGTGTGGGCGCAGGGCTGGGCGTGCTCGGCCAGGATGTCCAGGAGTTCGGGCCGGGTGAGGGTCCTCGGGAGCTCGTCGCCCACCCAGGGCACCTCGAAGTGGCATGCGAGGGTGGCCGCGATCTCCTCGGCGTCCATCCGGAAGCTGGTGGCGACGGTCAGGGTTGTCCTGCCGTCGACGTCACGGTGGAAGCGGGCGAGCGCCACGTCGGGCTGCGGCGGGGCGAGCCGCTGCCACCGGTCCAGTTCGGTGAGGCCCGACCTGGCCGCGCAGATCTCGCGGCACAGCCGGATCGCCTCGATGGCCTGGGCCATCTCCACCTCGAACATGGCCGGGTGGCGCCGGACGCCGATGCCGGGCGACTCGTAGAGGCGGACCCCCTCGCTCTCGAAGGTCGGGTAGTAGTACACGGCCAGGCCGTGGTACTCGGACAGCGGGTGGATCACGTGGGCGTTGACGTCGGTGATGCAGATCTCTGCGGAGCCGACGGGCACCTTCAGGCAGGTGTAGCCGCCGCCGGTGTGCCAGAACTCGGTCGGGATGCCATGGTCCGCCAGTGCCGCCGTCAGGGCTTCGTGCAACTGGGTCTCGGGCTGGGGGGTGGTGCTCAGGGCGTGCTCCGCTTTCGGTGGTGCGTCCGCATGGTGGGGCGGTGGGGCCGGGCTGGCGACAGGCGCCAGCCCGGCCCGGCGGCGGGTCAGGGAGTGCGGGCGAGGAAGACGCGGGCGGCGGTGACGAGGTCTCCGCCGAATCCGGCCTGGAGCCTGGTGAGCGCGCTCGGGCCGTACCGCTCGACCATGTCGCAGCTGACGGTGATGCAGTAGTCGCCGGGAAGCGCGCGGTGGTGCTCCTCGAAGACCCGGCCCTCGGCGAACGCGCGGATGATGCCGATCCCCGTGACCCATCCCTCCTCGGGGTCCAGCAGGCCGTGCTCCTCGGTGAAGTCGGGGTAGACCCGGGCCAGGTCCTGCGGGGTCACCTCGGGAGGCACCAGTCCGTTGACCAGTGCTTCGGCGACCTTGTGGGCGGTGGTGTCGAAGATCCACATCCAGCCGTTGGTCTCCTCCCCGATCAGCTTCTCCAGCGGCGGGCGCGGCGGAGCCGTGGCGACCGCTTCCTCCTCCCGCAGCCACTCGCGCAGCACGGCGATGGTCCGGGTGTGCTGACGGACGGTCTGCGGGGCGGTGCGCACCTCCCATGCCCCGTCGTCCACGACCTCGCCGTGGGCGTCCGTGAGCATCCACAGCACCGCGTGGCCCGGGTAGTCCGGCCGCAGGTAGAGGCGGAAGTACGCCGGGTGGTCCGGAACGTGCTGCGGATGGAGGAGGAATAGGCGGTGTGACGGGTGGCGCGGACTGGTGATCCCCACGCCCAGCTCGATCTCCACGCTGTAGTCGTCGGAGAGGTGGTCGGCCTTCGCGGGCAGGCCGTTTCGGCTCAGGGCCCTTGCGAGGGAGTGGGCAGAGGTACGAGCAGTGGGCACGGGCAGTCCTTCATGACGTCTGTTCAGAGGTTCGATTGCCTTCCGGGAGCCACCCGGCCTGACAAGAGAAAGACTACCATGAATAGTGCATCAATGGGGGGTTGGGGGGGGGGGGCCCCCCGCGGCCCCCCCCCCGGGGGGCCCGCCACGGGGCGGGGGGGGTGGGCGGGG